>CAZFQH010000065.1:0-13032 GCA_964520805.1 uncultured Acidobacteriota bacterium
ACCCACGAGGCTCTCTTGAACGAATCCGGCCCCATCGGCTCTGTCAGCTCACTGGCCCTCGGCACCGCCCTCTCTACAAACATCACCACCGTGGATGCGGCTCCACACCCGACCCCTGAACCCATCTCCCTCGATCCCACCGTGGTCCGCGAGATCTACCGGCTCATGTACATGTCGCGGCGGATCGACGACAAGGAAATCACCCTCAAGCGTCAGAACAAGATCTACTTTCAGATCAGCGGGGCCGGCCACGAAGCGATTCTGGTGGCGGCAGGCATGGCCTTGCGTCCCGGCTACGACTGGTTCTATCCCTACTATCGCGACCGCGCGCTGATGCTCACCCTGGGCATGACCCCCTCCGAGATGCTCATGGGTTCGGTGGGTGCGAAGGACGACCCCAACTCCGGCGGGCGGCAGATGCCCTCGCACTGGGGCCATAAGGGACTGAACGTGGTGAGCCAGTCGTCTCCGGTCGGCACCCAGTTTCTTCAGGCCGTGGGTTGCGCCGAGGCCGGCCTCTTCATGTTGAAGACGGGGGCGGCGGCCACGTTCAAACACGACGAAGTGGTCTTCGTGAGCACCGGCGACGGCACAACTTCGGAAGGCGAGTTCTGGGAAAGCCTCAACACTGCTTGCAACCTCAAGCTCCCTGTGGTGTACCTGGTCGAAGACAACGGTTACGCGATCTCGGTGCCCATCGAGGTCCAGACCGCGGGGGGCAGCATCAGCAAGCTGGTGCGTTCGTTCCCCGATCTGCTCGTGCTTGAGGTCGACGGTTGCGACCCCATCGCCAGCCTGCAAACAATGGGCGAGGCCGTCCGGTACTGTCGCATGCGGCGGGGACCTGCGCTCGTTCATGCCAAGGTCATAAGGCCCTACTCTCACTCGCTTTCAGACGACGAGTCCCTTTACCGGCCCGCTTCGGAACGGAAGGCCGAAGTCGAACGCGATCCTCTGACCTCTTTCCCGGCCCGGATCATCGCCGCGGACCTGATGACCGACGCCGAACTCGCCAAGGTCCGGGCCGATGTCGATCGCGAGATCGAAGGAGCCACCGACCGCGCCCTCGAGGCCCCGACGCCGGCGGCGGATAGCGCCACCTGGTGGATCTACTCTTCTCTCGATCCCGGTTCGCGTGAGTTCGATTCGCCTCCCGAGTACGGGAGCGCGCCCAACCCGAACAAGACGATGGTCGATCTGCTGAACGCCGCCCACGTCGACGAAATGGCGCGCGACCCGAAGATCGTGGTCTTCGGCGAGGATGTGGCCGACTGCTCGCGCGAAGAGAACCTCGAAAAGGTGAAAGGTAAAGGGGGCGTCTTCAAGGTCACCCACAACCTTCAGCGCAAGTACGGCTCGGACCGGGTCTTCAATTCGCCGCTCGCCGAGGCCAATATCGTGGGTCGGGCCATCGGCATGGCCACTCGCGGTCTCAAGCCGGTGGTGGAGATTCAGTTCTTCGACTACATCTGGCCGGCCTACCACCAGATCCGCAACGAACTCGCCCTGATGCGCTGGCGCTCGTCGGGCAATTTCAAATGCCCGGTGGTCATCCGCGTCACCTACGGCGGGTACTTGCAGGGCGGTGCGGTGTACCACTCGCAGTGCGGCGAGGTGCTCTTCACTCATATCCCCGGACTCCGGGTGGTGATCCCAAGCAACGCCGAAGACGCGAACGGGCTTTTGCGCACCGCCATTCGCTGCGACGATCCCGTTATTTTCCTCGAGCACAAACATCTCTATCGCCAGACCTACAACAAGGGTTCCTACCCTGGACCGAATCACATGATTCCGTTCGGCAAGGCTCGAGTGGTCCGGGAAGGTGAGCACGCGACCATCGTCACCTTCGGAGCGCTGGTGCAAAGAGCGGTAGCGGCGGCGCGCGACCTGGAGGAGGAAGGGGTCTCGGTCGAGATCCTCGACCTGCGTTCTCTGAACCCGTACGACATGGACTCGATCCAGGCGAGCGTCCGGAAGACCGGCCGCGTGCTGGTGGCGCACGAAGACCAGATTTCCTTCGGCTACGGCGCCGAGATCGCGGCGAAGATCGCGGACGAGTTGTTCTCGTATCTCGATGCTCCCGTGCGGCGCCTGGGCGCGCTCGATTGTTTCGTCGGCTATCACCCCGCTCTCGAGAATGCGACGCTGCCCCAGGTCGCCAACATCAAGGAGGCGATTCGGCGCCTCGTCGAGTTTTAGGCTCTACGTGAACGGTCGGCATCGTGCGGGGCGACACGCGATCGCCGTTCTTTCCGTTGTCGCAGCGCTTCCCTTCACCTTCGCGTTCGCCTTGGCCGGTCAGGGCTCGACCACGACGACGACGACGGCGGCTCCCTTCGCGGTGGTTCTCGGAACCGCCCAGGACGGTGGGTTGCCACAGATCGGGGGGGTCGCTCCCGAGGATGTGGCGGCGCGTGTAGATCCGGATCGCCGACGGCTGGTCGCTTCCCTTCTCATCGTCGACCCTCGGTCGGGTGAGCGCTTCCTGATCGACGCGACCCCCGACCTGCCCGCCCAGACCGAAATCGCCGATCGGATCGCGCCCCGGTCGAAATCGGTTTCGCGGCCACCGCTCTTCGATGCGATCGCGCTGACCCACGCCCACGTCGGCCACTACGCGGGCCTCCTCCATCTGGGACGTGAGATCTACGGCGCTTCCTCACAGCGGGTCCTGGCCTCCGAACGTATGGCGGCCTTCCTTGAGAAGAACGGTCCGTGGGAATTGCTGGTGCGCTTGAAACACATCCGTCTCGAGCGTTTCCAGACCGGGGCTGTGGTGAAGCTCAATGACCGGATTTCAATCACCCCCATCGTGGTTCCCCATCGCGACGAGTACAGCGATACCCACGGCTTCATGGTTCGCGGTCCCTCCCGGTCGGTGCTATGGCTGCCCGACATCGACAAATGGGAGAAATGGGACCGGCACATCGAAGAAGTGATCGCGGCGGTGGATGTCGCGTACGTCGATGGGACGTTCTTCGATGAAACCGAGCTGGCCGGCCGCGCCATGTCCGAGGTTCCGCACCCCTTCATCGCCGAGTCGCTCACCCGATTCGCGCCGATGCCGGTCAATCAGCGCGCGAAGGTCGTGTTCATGCACCTGAACCACACGAACCCCGCGACCACGATGAACTCAGCAGCCCAACAGGCGATCGAGAAGGCAGGCATGCGAGTCGCCCGGGAAGGCGAACGCCAGCCGCTGTAGAGCTCACGCCGGTGTCGCGGAGAGACGCACGCCAACGGCGCGTGCGACCTTGAGCACTGTGTCATAGCGAGGCTTGGCCCCCGGGGAGAGCGCCTTGTAGAGGCTCTCTCGCCCGAGGCCAGCGTCGGACGCAACCTTCGCCATGCCTCGCGCTTTCGCGATGTGCCCGAGGGCGCGCAGAAGTTCGGCGTCGTCTCCGTCCGCAAGGACGCGCGAGAGGTACTCGGCCGCGTCCGCCGGTCTTTCAGGTGCTCGGCCATGTCGAATGGCAAAGCCGGACTGCGCGGGTGGCCGTCGACATGGATCCGCGATGGCCCAGGGCAGGCTTCGCGCTCGCTACTGCGCCGGCTGGCCACTTGCGTTCTGTGCCGAAGAGCACGCCGTTGCCTGGGGAGCGCAAACATCAACCACTTCAGGGGCGTCCCCGGAACGCGTTCACCGTTGGGGGGCACTGACCCTGGTGGTCGCCCTGACGTTATTCCGGTCAAACCCGGGGCAGGGAGATAGCGACCGCGGGATTCGGTGGCCGGGAAAATTCGCGCGCAGTCAAGCCTTCCGCGGACTCTGGATGTTCCGCACCAGGCGCAGGATCATGCTTCTCGGAAGAATACGCGCGGCGCTTGCGCCGATGCGATTCTGCAATCCCGTGATAACCACACGTTTGTTTCCCCGCCAGGCGCGGTAACCCTCCTCGGCAACCGGCATCGACGGCATCACCGCCGATGCGTTCGCGAGGTTGGTCTTGCCGGTGCCGGCGCGCTCGCGAAAGCCGCTGGCGGTGGGGCCGGGACACAGACACGAGACGTGAACGCCCGTCCCGCGCGCTTCTTCCCAGAGAGCTTCGGAGAAAGAGAGGACGAAGGCCTTTGACGCGTAGTAGACGGCCATCAGTGGGCCAGGCTGGAACGCCGCGGTCGACGCGACGTTGAGGACGCCCCCGCGCCCGCGCCTCAGCATTTCGTCCCAGTAGATGTGGGTGAGTTCGACCAGAGCGCGCACATTCAGATCGATCATCCCGAGCGTCGTTTCAACCGGCGCGGCGGTGAGAGCGCCCGCGTGCCCGAAGCCCGCATTGTTGACGAGCACGTCCACCATGAGTCCGCGGCTCTTGATCTTCTCGGCGAGGTTTTTCCCGCCTCCGATCGCGGCAAGGTCGTTCGCAACGGCGGTGGCCTTGACTCCGAAGCCGTTCGCAAGACGCGTCGCCACTGCATTGAGCGCGTCCTCGGACCGCGCGGTAACGATGAGGTCGTATCCGTCGCGCGCGAAGCACTCCGCGAGGTCGACGCCGATGCCGCCCGACGCCCCCGTAACCAACACCGTCTGTCCCGACCCTTTTCGTCCGCTCATGGGTCGATCTTAAGCCTGCAGCAACTGCGGCCACCTCACGCCGCCCGATGGGCCGCCCGGCGCTTACGCGACCTCGGGGGAGGTCATTCCTTCCTGACCGCGGAACCTTTCCTCGCGGCGAGCGTCAATACTGGCAAGCGATCGTCCGCCTCTCTCGAGGATTGAGCATGGAAAACATCTGGCGGGATATTTAATACGGTGGACGCATGCTGCGGAAGTCGAAGGGCTTCACCGCCATCGCGGTGCTGACCCTGGCCCTCGGCATCGGCGCCAACATCGCGGTCTTCAGCGTGGTGAACGCGGTCCTGCTCAAACCCCTGCCCTACGAGAACCCCGATCGACTGGTGTTCCTCACCGAATGGTCCGAGCAGGTGCCGAACATGAGCTTTTCAGTGCGAACTTCAAGGACCTTCGCGATCAGAACCACGTCTTCGACGCCGTGTTCGGATCGAACAGCACCAGCCTCGTCCTCACCGGCGCGGGCGGTCAGGCCGAACGCGTGAATGTTTGTCAGGTGACGTCCGGCAGGTTCGACACGCTTCAGAAGACGCCCATCCTCGGCCGAGCCTTCACCATCGAGGAGGACAAGCCGGGCGCGCCCCACGTGATCCTGCTCGGCGAGGGCTTCTGGGAACGCCGCTTCGCACGCGATCCCGGCATCATCGGCCAGTCGCTGACCGTGAGCGGCGAGAGCTTCACCGTGGTCGGGGTGATACCGGGCTCATTCCATGCATCATGGAAGACCACCGACGCCTTCGCACCGCTCCGGTGGCTGGACGATAAGATCGGCGGTGAAAATCAGCGCGGCAATCACCCCGGCATCTACGTAGTCGGGCGGATGAAGAATCGGGTCACCGTCGCGCAGGCCCGCGACGACGTCAAGGCCCTGGCGAAGCGGCTCACCGAGGAACATCCGATGTCGAACGCGCGCCAGAGCATGACCGTGGTCCCATGCTCGACGCGGTGATAGGCGACTTGAAGCCGGCGATCCTGCGAGCCTGACCCCGGGGGTTCGGGAAGCCGTGCGCGGTCTCGGTCCCGACCTTCCGGTACACACGGTGCGCACCCTCAACGACGTGGTGGCGACCCAGATGGCGCCCCGACGCCTCGCGGTGAGGCTGATCAGCGTGTTCTCGATCCTGGCCCTGCTGCTCGCCGCCATCGGGATCTACGGCGTGATGTCCTACGCGGTCACCCTGCGCACCCAGGAGATCGGCATCCGCAGGGCCCTCGGCGCGAAGCGCGAAGCGCGACGACATCTCCCGCATGGTGCTTCGCTTCGGGGCGCGCATGTCGTTTATCGGCATTGCCGTGGGTCTCGTGGCCGCGGTCGGCCTCGCCCGCATGATGGCGGGCCTGCTCTTCCAGACGAGCGGTTCCCTTCGCGAACATTGCCCGGGAAGGCGCCGGCATCGGAGCGTCTTTGGCCATGCGGGTCGGGGCGCGTACCCTGAAAGCGTGAAGCTGACTGAGCCCCGTCCGTCGAAAAAGCGCCGTCGCAAGAGCGCGTTGCGGCCTTCCGACTGGGCGACGTGGTCGGACGAGCGCCTTCTCGAGACACGCATGTGCGACCTCGGCCTGCGTATCGAGGGCACGGCCCTCGAAGGCCGGGTGAAGGCCTTGTACGCGGACCTGGAATCGCGCGGTCTTCGCTTTCGCCCGCATGTCTGGCTCTCCGACGAATGGTTCTGTCCCGACGGTGTTCCGGGAATCGCCATCCCTTTCTATCTGGCCGATCCACGCCTCATGCGTCTGGAGCGCGCGCAAATGTTGGACGTCGAAGGCGGCACGCCCGAGTGGTGCCTGCAAATCCTGCGACATGAAGCCGGCCATGCCATAGAGAATGCCTACGCGTTGAGGCGACGGCCCGGGCGCGTCCAGGCGTTCGGCAAGACCAGCGAGCCCTATCCGGATCACTACACGCCGCGGCCGTACAGCAAGCGCTTCGTGGTTCATCTCGACGCCTGGTACGCGCAGGCGCATCCGGACGAGGACTTCGCGGAGACCTTCGCCGTGTGGCTGGATCGCGACACCCACTGGCGCAGGGAATACAAAGGCTGGCCGGCGCTGCGCAAACTCGAGTACGTCGAAAGCGTGATGCAGGAAGTCGGGCGCCGGACGCCAGTGATCAGGACCGAGCGCACCATGACACCTCTTTCCGGCCTGAAGCGAACTCTGCGCGAACACTACGAAGCGCGGCGCGCCCACTATGGCGTCGAACATCCATCGTTCCACGATGCCGGACTCAGGCGGCTCTTCAGTTCCCCCGCGAGGGCAGGCGCGCGCAGCGTCAAGGCCGAGCAGGTCATCCACGAACTGGGCAAGGAAGCTCAGCGCACGGTCGCTCGCTGGACGGGCGCCTATCAATACGTGATTCAGACGGTGGTGGAGGCGATGGCGGCGCGCTGTCGTCACCTCGAGCTTCGCTCGACCCTTCCCCGCGAACGCGCCCGTCTGGAATTCACGACGTTACTCACGGTGGCCACCATGAAACACCTCCACAGCGGACGACATCGGGTGGCGCTATGAAAGCCGCGAAAGCCACGAAGGCGCTGCGTCCCTTGCGCGTGCTGGTTCTCGTACAGGAAGGCTTGATCCCGCCGGACGAAGCAACGCCCGACGAAGTGATGGCAGCCGAGTGGAAGATGGAGTACGGCATCATCAAGACGCTGCGCTCGCTGGGTCACACCGCCATTCCGCTGGCGCTGGGCAGCGACCTTGGGGTCATTCGCAAGGCCATGGACGCGGAGAAACCTCAGATCGCCTTCAACTGCCTGGAAGGCTTTGACGAAGTCGCGACGTGGGACGCGAACGTGGTCGCGTATCTCGAGATGCTGAAGCTGCCGTACACCGGCTGCAACTCTCGCGGTCTGATGCTGGGGCGTGACAAGTCGCTTTCGAAGACGCTCCTTTCGTACCACCGCATCCCCGTTCCGCGCTTTGTGATTGTTCCGCGTGGCCAAAAAGTGAAGCGACCGGCGCGGCTGACCTTTCCGCTGTTCGTGAAGTCGCTGACGTTGGACGCGTCGATTGGAATCTCTCAAGCCTCCGTGGTCGAGACCGACGCGAAGCTGCAGGAGCGCGTGTCCTTCATCCACGAATCCATCGGCACGGATGCGCTGGTCGAGCAGTACATCGAGGGCCGTGAGCTTTACGTGGGCGTACTGGGCAATCGGAGGCCGGAAGCGCTGCCGGTGTGGGAACTGTCCTTCGCAAAGATGCCGGAGGAGACGCGTCACATCGCGACCGAGCGCCTGAAGTGGAGTCTGGCTTATCAGAAAAAGCACGGCATCGATAGTGGCGCTGCGGATCTTGAGCCGGCGGCGGCCGGCGCGATGCAAGAGCTGTGCAAGCGCTCCTACAAGATCCTGATGATGTCGGGCTGTGCGCGCGTCGACCTGCGGCTGTCAGCGCAGGGCCGGGCCTACGTGATCGAGGCGAATCCCAATCCTCAGCTTTCGCCGGATGAAGACTTCGCGCAATCGTCGCTGGCCGCCGGCCTGAAGTATCCCGAGCTGATTCAGCGATTGCTCAGTCTCGGACTGCGTTGGGAGACCCATCGCGACTAACAGCCCGTGACGAAAGTCTGCCGACATTCGCGTGCGAAGCCTGCCCTTGGCCACCGCGAAGCCTCCCCTTTGGGGGACTGCATCCCGCCTGGGCTTCTTCGCTCAGCAGCCCGAACATTCCCGATATTCGACCTTTCGCTCCGCCCTCAGCGCGACTCGAGATAGATGGCCTGGGGGATGGAGGTGAGACCTGGGACCATGGCGCGAAAACGCAGGACGCGGGCCGGTGACCCTGGCGAAAGGTCGGTCTCCGCGAGCAGGGTCACCTTGGCGTCCGGCGTGTGGCGCAGGATCGTAGGGTTCGAATCGACAAGGCCGAGCCCATCCCAGTATCGGCTGATGGCCGCCGTGGCGAGGCTCGCGAACAGGACTCGTACCCGTCGCGGGTCGCGGTCGGCATTGTCATGCGTGAGGGCGATGGTGATGTCATAAACGTTCCCGTACATTCCCACGGACTCCCGCGCACTGTCGTCGTAGGCGAGAAGGGCGGGGAAAGCCTGGGTTTGGGACGCTCCCGAGCCCGTGGCGGTGTTGACCCAGAAGCCGGCCCGGCGCTCGCCGCGCGGCACCAGCGCGTGGATGGTCCCTTCCCAGGTGTCGTTCGCATACACCCCCGCCTCCCGCCCGAACGGCGGCGGAGGGTTGCCCGAGCGCGCGATATCACCGGGCGCATCCACCGCAAGGGCGGTGGCGAGCTCGCCTGGAGTCGTGCCATCGGTGACGATGACCGCGGCGTTCAACGAGCCGGTCACCCGCAGACCGAAACGGCCGTCCACCTCGGCTCCCGGGTTGACGGACTTGGACCAGAGAGCTCGGAGTTCTTGCGGCCCCAACCGCACGTCATTGACGCGAGTCGTGTGCTGGCCCTGGATCCATTCCGCGGAGACGCGATAGTCCGGGCTCACCCCCAGTCCCAGCCCCCCGGTTTCGGTCTGGTTGTATCCCGATCCGAAGAAGGAGAGGGTGGCTTCGCTGCTGCCGTTGTTTTGGACCACGATCGAGATGGTCTTTGCCGTGGCCGCCCTATTGAGGTGGTGGATGTAGAAGCCGCTCGATCCCGCCAGGGACAGACGGCCGCCTCCGCGGGCGGAAGAGGGATTGAACGTGCCGAAGAGCACGCCGTTACCGATGAACACCTCAGGGTTGTTACTGACCAGGACCGGGCCTCCCGTCCCTCCGCCGGGCAGGGGCTTCAGCGCCGAGCGTGGCGGCAGGCTGGCTGAATCCACCAGACCCTCTTCCCATTCCAAGGATTGGAGGTTGACGGGCACGGAGACGACCGGCACTGATTGCGGAGTGGACGTCGCGGTCACCTCCGGCGCCATCTCCGTGCCTCCACCTCCGCAACCGCACAGGTTCGCCAGTCCGAGCAGAAGACCGGCCAAACGCCTTCGCTCGCTCGAACTGCCGGACGGGGAGGGGGCTTCGCGCATGGGGCACCTGGTGGCGTCCCTCAATCGTAGCAGGAGGTTCACCCTTGGGTCGGCGCCGGACTTGGGCGCAAACGGGTCAAGGCGGGGGTCAGTTCCTCGTGACCTTCTTTTCCTTACTTCGCGGGCAAGTGGTGAGGAACTTTCCGCAGCTTCGTCAGGTCGTATCCCTGCTCGGTGACTTTGTCCAGCAACTTCTGGTAGTCGGCTTCGGGAATCTCCGGCGTCCGGGCCATGATCCACACATAGTCGCGTTTGTTCCTACTGATGATGGTCTGGGAATAGTCGTCGTTCAGATGGGTGATCAGGAACTCGGATTTGAACGGCCAGATGAATCGCATGCCCCAGGTCGAGTTATTCACCTTATCCTGCACGAACCCGCGCGGCTTGTACCGCTTGGCTGGTCCGTCAAATGCGCCTTTGTTGAAGGTGAAGACCGTCGCGATCGTGCCATTGGAATCGAGTCGGTAGGTCTCGATCGCGTTGAAGGCCTCCTTTTCGATGGAAGTCGGGATGGCGGCGATGACGTACCAGGGACCCATGAAACGTGGAAGGTCCACCTTCTCGACGGTCTTGAGGCGCGGGCGATCGGCGGCGTCCGCAGCGAGCGGGATCAGCCAGAGCAGGAGCACAAGCGTTCTGATTTTCATCGCCGGTGAGTATAGCCAAGGGGCGCCGCGGGTCTTGGTGACCAGAGTGGATGCGGGACATCACAGTCGCGTGGCATAGGGTTTAACCCTCGACGTAACTCACCTGCCGCCCACCCGTAATTGTGGAGGTCTCAAAATTGAAAAAGCTCACGACACTGATCCTGGTGGTACTCCTTGCGTCCTCGGCCTTTGCCGACAAACAGAAGCAGAACGGAAAAGGAAAGGGCAAGGGCAACGACAAGGGAAATGACGCCAACGTCACGGTGGTCTTTGGCGCCAACGACCGCGACGCCGCGCGTTCCTACTTCACAAAGCAGTACGGGAAGGGCAACTGTCCCCCTGGCCTGGCGAAGAAGAACAACGGTTGCCTGCCGCCCGGACAGGCAAAAAAGCGCTACCTGGTGGGTCAGACTCTGCCCCGCAACGTCGTCTATGTGGAAGCGCCCTCGGATCTGGTGGTAAGGCTTACGCCCGTCTCCACAGGCTACAAGTACGTGGTCGTCGACGGCGACCTGATCAAACTCGCCATTGGGACGGGGCTGGTGGTGGACGCGATCGACGGCTTGTTTCGCTAACGAGAGGCTTTTTTCTCCGCTACTCGTCCGCCGAGCGGAGGAGGAGGAGGAGCGGCTGGGCCGAGGCCGCAACTCGGGCGGGGAGGGCGGTAGCCGCGATACCGACGAGCAGCACGGCGGCGAGGCAGGCGCACATTCGCGAGAAGGGCAGGGGACGCAGGAGGAGGCCGGCCGGGCCCAGCTTGCGCCAAGCCTCTCCTTCGGGGGACGAAGGCCTCCGCAGCCCGTAATGCGTGACCCGTTTCCCGGGGGTCTTCGTTCAAGGTCTGAAGCGGCAGGAGTCGTGTTGTAGGATTCGAGCAGTTCTAGATGCCATGAGCAAAGCCGAACTCCTCGCCCATATCGAAGGCCTTCCGGCCACGAAACTCGCCGAACTTGAGGCCATTGTCGCCGGAATGGCGGCCGAGACGTCCGCCAAAGGGACCACCTTGTGTCGCCAGGAGATTGATGCCCTTCGTCTCAGTCTCTTCGAGCGCTACGGGTACTTCGATTCGACGGCGGCGATTCGGGAACTTCGAGACGACGGTCCAAGATAGTTGCGCTACGTTCTCGACGCCAGCGTCGCGACCAAGTGGCTCCTTCCCGAGGTGGATTCCCCGGCGGCCCTCGTGGTGCTGGACGGCGCTCAGACGGGCCGTATCTCTCTCGTGGCACCCGCGCTCATCGGTTTGGAGTTCGGGCACGTCCTCGGAAATGAACTGCGGCGAGGGCGATGCGATTCCGCAACCGCTGACCGCCTCTGGTCGGCGTTTCGTAGCCTGCCAGTCACCCTCGTCTCCGCTCGCCTTCTGCAGGATCGTGCGTTTTTCCTTTCGGTCACTCAGAGAATCACGATCTACGATGCTGTCTACCTGGCGGTCGCTGAAGCAGAGCACGCCCCCCTGATTACGGCCGACCCGTCACTGATGGCCGCCATCGGCAGCTCCGATGGTCGGATCATTCACATGGGCGCAGTCAGCATTTAGCAGAAGGCCTGGCACGGGCAGGAAGATCGCGAACCGCGTGGGCCCCCGGGGCGAAGAAGTCGCGCCTGCGCGGCCCCCAGGCCGTCGCGCAAAATCCTCGAGCGCCCGCGGCGCGGTGGCGTTCAGAAGCGGAACAAAAGGCGAGTCTTGCCCGTACGCTTACGAACTCGGCGCCCGCGTTGGCGTCGAGCGCGGGGGCGACTACAAAGCGCTCGCTCACCTTGACCTCAACGCCCAGGCCGAGATGAACTCCGGCGCCCACACCGATGGCCCGGCGCCCACCACGACCGCCCGCGGTCATTGCGAATTGACCGGCGAACCGAAGGGCGTTGAGGTCGCAAACCGGCTTGCTGTCGTCCCCGTGGGAGGGGAAGGGCCGTCGGGTCCGATGTAAAATACCGAACGACGCGAATACCGCGTCCGGTCTACGAGAGTCGGCTCCTTCGCAGGCGTCTTTCGGCGCGCATGACGTGGAGAACGAAGACGTGTTTGCCATCGAATCGGTAGAAAACCCGGCATGGGGGCTCGACGATCTGCCGGTAGCGCCGTCCGGTCAGTTCCTGGGGTCGTGGTCCGCTCTCGGGGTAATCCGCGAGTTGGGCCACATGATCAAGGACCCTACGAACCAGCGCTGCGGCGGCCGCCTGGTTCTCCACGGCGATGAAGTCGGCAATCGCGTCGAGGTCGGCGACGGCGGCTTCAGTCCAGATTACTTCAGCCATCTCGCCAGTCGGGTCTTGGCCTGGGCTTGAGTAAGGACGCGGCCTTCGTCCACTGCGCGTTCTCCCCGAGCTATGCCTTCAAGGACACTCATCCGCTGCTGGGTCCTCCGGTAGGTATCGACATCGACCAGGTACGCGCTCGGCAATCCATGCTGGGTGATCAGGATGGGCTCGCGGCTCTTTGCGACAGCTGACAGGAGGTTCGTGGCGCTTCGCTTGAGGGTAGTGACGAGTTCGGTTCGCATCGAGTGATACTAAAGTGGTACTCCTTCCGACGCAAACGTGAACTTGCTGAACCGTGATCCCCCGGGCACGGGCGATCCCAGGTCGGAGAACCGCTGCGCGGTCAGAGGACTGGGAAGGTCGTCGCGCCCCTCAGCGACAGGTATGCCGAGGTTCCCGAACGCGAGAAGATCGAGGTCGCAGTGGACGTGGCGGCGGCGAAGAAAAGGAGCGCTACAGCGGCTGACCTTCGGCGACCTGGGGCAGGGAGAACGCGAACCGCGTGGGGCCCCCGGGCGGCCCGCTCAGGGAGAAGGGGGCTTTGTGGTGAACCAGGATCTCCC
>CAZFQH010000066.1:0-8321 GCA_964520805.1 uncultured Acidobacteriota bacterium
CATTATTGCGGTTCCGTCTCGGTCTCCCACGTCGGACAGACCGTCACCCTGATGGGCTGGGCAGCCACCAGGCGCGACCTCGGCGGTGTGGTTTTCATCGACCTGCGTGACCGTGAGGGAATCTGCCAGGTGGTGGCTCGTCCCGAGGTTTCGAAGGCGGCCCATCATGCCGCCGACAAGGTCCGTGGCGAGTACGTTCTGGCCGTGACCGGTCGGGTGGACGCTCGCGACGCCGATACGGTGAATCCCAAGATCAAGACCGGAACCATCGAGATCACCGCGACCGAGATCGTCATCCTCTCGGAGGCGAAGACCCCGCCCTTCGCGATCGAAGACGACATCAACACCTCCGAAGACATCCGGCTCAAGTACCGCTACCTCGATATGCGACGCGGGCCGATCCAGAAATCCCTGATCCTCCGCCACAAGCTGGCCCTCACGATAAGGACCTACCTCGACGAGCAGGGCTTTCTGGAAATCGAAACGCCGATCCTCACCGCTTCGACCCCCGAGGGAGCCCGCGACTATCTGGTTCCGTCGCGGGTGCACCACGGTTCGTTCTTCGCCCTGCCCCAGTCGCCCCAGATGTTCAAGCAGCTCTGCATGGTCGGCGGTCTCGACCGCTACTTCCAGATCGCCCGTTGCTTCCGCGACGAGGACTTGCGGGCCGACCGTCAGCCTGAATTCACCCAGGTCGACATCGAGATGTCGTTCCCGCACGAAGAAGCCATCTTCGATCTGATCGAACCTCTGTATCAGAAAGCGCTGTCGCTCATCGGCATCGAAGTGGCGCGGCCTTTCCCGCGCCTTGCTCACAAAGACGCCATGCTGCGCTTCGGCTCGGACAAGCCGGATCTGCGTTTCGGCATGGAAATCACCGACATCACCGAGGAGATGCGGACCCTCGGTCTGGACGGTTTTCCGGCCACCATCGAAGCGGGCGCGGTGGCGCGGGCGGTCGTCCTGCCCGCGGCGGTTGCTCCTTCGGGCACGCGTCTGCGCAAGATCAACGATGAGTTGTGGCTCACTCGTATCGTGCCCGACTCGCGCTGCGCCAGGCGGAATCTCTTCACCCTGAAGTACACCGACGAAGCGGTGGCCAATCTGGTCAAGAAGGGCGCTTCCGAAGAAGTAGCCCGGAAGATTTTCGAGAAGACCGGGGCGTCGAAAGAAGACACCATTCTGGTCGGCGTCGACCACGAAGGCCCGATCGCGATGGCCATGGGCATCCTGCGCCTGGAGATGGGCAAGGAACTGAAACTGATCAGCGAGAATGAGAAGGCGTTCAAATTCGTCTGGATCATCGACTTCCCCCTCTTCGATTGGGACGCGGGCGAAAAGCGGTTCTACAGCGTCAATCACCCCTTCACCGCCGTCCTCCCCGAAGACGCGCACCGGCTCGACGCCGAGCCCGGAGCGGTCCGCGCCAAGGCCTATGACATTGTCCTCAACGGCATGGAAGTGGGCGGCGGCAGCTACCGCATTCACGATTCGGCCACCCAGGCCAAGGTGTTCAAGATTCTCGGCCTGACCGACGAAGAGACCCGGGAGCGTTTCGGCTTCTTCATCGACGCCTTGTCTTACGGCACCCCGCCTCATGGCGGCATCGCGTTGGGACTCGACCGCCTCGCCATGCTGCTCTCAGGCGCCGCCTCGCTGCGGGATGTGATCGCGTTCCCGAAAACCGCCTCCGCCACCGATCTCATGTGCAACGCCCCCTCGAAGGTCAAGCCCGAACAGTTGCGGGACCTCGGGATCCTTCTATCAAAGCAATGACGCGCATTTCGTTGCCGGGGCGGACGGACGAACTCTTCGGCGTGAAGGACGAGAACCTTCGCGCCATCGAGGAGATTCTCAAGGTTCGGATCAAAAACGACGGAGCCGATCTCCTCATCGAAGGGTCCGAGGCGGCCGAGCAAAAGGCCCAGTCGGTGCTGCTCCAACTCACCACGATGATGGCAAACGGCTATCACCTCGCCGGGGGCGACGTCCGTCTCGCCACCACCCTCATCTCCGAGAACGAGAGCGCCGACATCAAGGACTTCCTGCTGAAGGCGGTGGTCCGCAGCGGCAAGAAGACCATCGTCCCGCGCAGCTACAATCAGCGCCGCTATCTCGAGCAGATTATCGGCTCCGACATGGTGTTCGGCATCGGTCCCGCGGGGACCGGAAAGACGTATCTGGCCGTCGCCCAGGCCGTGTCCTACCTTCACACCAAGGCGGTGGCGCGCATCATCCTGGCCCGGCCCGCCGTGGAAGCGGGAGAAAAGCTCGGCTTCCTGCCCGGTGACCTTCAGCAGAAAGTCGATCCGTATCTCCGGCCTTTGTACGACGCGCTCTACGACATGATGGACTTCGAGAAAGTTGAGCGCCTCATCGCCCGCCACGTGATCGAGGTGGCCCCCATCGCCTTCATGCGCGGGCGGACGCTGTCGGACGCCTTCGTCATCATCGACGAAGCCCAGAACACCACTCCCGAGCAGATGAAGATGGTGCTCACGCGCATCGGCTTCGGTTCGAAGGTGGTGATCACCGGCGACATCACCCAAGTCGACCTGCCCCAGGGCCGCACTTCGGGGCTGGTTGATGCCATCCATGTGCTGAACGGGGTCGAGGGCATCGGTTTCAGCTACTTCGATCAACGCGACGTGGTCCGGCACAAGCTGGTGCAAAGCGTGATCAAGGCGTACGAGAAACGGGAGCCCGCCGCCGGAACGAACGGATCTCCGAAGGCCGCTTCGAGTGCCGATACCGTGACGAATGCGCCCGCGTCCGGGCCGAAGGGCGGGGCGGCATGAAACACGAGCCTCCCAGTAGCAACTTTTCCGTGCTCATGGTCGACCGGCAGCGCCTTCATAGGGTGCGCAAGGAAGACATTCGAAGGATGCTCGAACGAGCGGCCACGTCCCTGAACGTCCATGGTGAACTTGCCATCGTGTTCGGTGGCGATGCCCTGCTGCGTCGGCTGAACCGCGCCTATCGCTTCAAGGACAAACCGACGGATGTCCTTTCGTTCGAAAGCCAGGGCGACGACATGGGGCTCGGCGACGTGATCATCAGTGTTGAGACCGCGCGCCAAAACGCCGCCCTTCTCGGCCGCACCCTCGACCGCGAGCTGGAGATTCTGGCCCTGCACGGGTTCCTGCACGTCCTCGGCTACGACCATGAAACCGACCAGGGCGAGATGGAAGCGATCGAGAAGAAACTGCGCGCTCGCCTTCTCACTCGAAAGGTTTTGGCATGACCTTTCTCGGCCTGTTTGCGATCTTCATCGCGGTTCTAGTGTCCATCACCCTGGCCACCCTCGAGGCCGCGTTCTACTTGGTCAAAAGGCGAACCCTCCACCGCCTGGCCGACGATGCCTCGCCGGCGCTTGAAAAACTCGGGAGCTACTTCGAAGACCCTCCGTCCATCCTGATGCCGATTCACATCGGCACCTACACCGCGCACGTGGCCATGACCGTGCTCGTGACCGTGTTGTTGCTCGACCTGCTCCACGCCTGGGCCATGCTCGTGGCCCTCGTGACGATGTTCGTCTACCTGCTGATCTTCCGGCTCACTCTGCCCTACGCAATCGCGAGACGCGGCCCGGAGCGCGTGCTGTTGATCCTGATCCGGCCTTTCCATCGCTACGCGATTTTGCTGCGTCCGCTCACTTCGCTGCTGCGCCGTCGCGCTGGTTCGGACCCCGTCGTCGACGATGAAGGGAGCGGCCAGACCGGCTCCACGCGACACAGCACTTCGACCGCGGAGATCCAGGCGGCTCCCCTGCTCGCCGAGAACGAATCGCGTATCGTCGACTCGCTGGCCCGCTTCTCGAAAACCCAGGCCCGCGAGGTCATGACCCCGCGCCTGGATATCACCGCGCTCCCCACCTCCAGCACCATGGCCGAGGCCCGGCGGCTGTTCCGCGAGTCTCAATACTCCCGCATGGTGGCCTACGCGGAAACCCTGGATGACATCGCGGGAGTTCTGCACGTGCGCGACCTGGTGAGCCACGATGGCCCGGAGACCGCCTCCATCCAAGCCCTGGTTCGACCGGCGCTCATCGTTCCCGACGGCAAGAAAATCGTCGATCTCCTGCGCGAGATGCAGACCAAGCGTCTCTCGATCGCCATCCTGGTCGACGAGTACGGAGTCACCGCCGGCCTCGTCTCCATCGAAGACATCCTGGAGGAGCTCGTTGGCGAGATCAAGGACGAATACGACAACGAGACCGATCCCCTCATCAGCACGGAGAAGGGCGTGATCAGCGCTTCTGCCCGCGTGAGTCTCGAGGCCCTCAAGGACGCGCTTAACCCAGGGTTCGAGATGCCCGACGACGTGGACACCGTCGGCGGACTGGCGATGAATCTGTTTGGACACGTCCCCCGCGCGGGTGAGAGGATCGAGCACGAGGGATACGCGATCGAGGTCCTCGAGGCGACGCCCAAACGCGTGGGCCGCGTGAGCTTTGCCCGAGTCCCGGTTGAGGTGACATCTTGAGTGAAGAACAACCCGTGACCGTCCCTGCTCCCGCGACCGAAGCAGCCTCCACACCTCCTGGCTTCAAGTCGGGTTTCGTGACCATCGTGGGCCGGCCCTCGGCCGGAAAGTCCACGCTGCTTAACCGGCTGGTCGGGGAGAAAGTCGCGATCACCTCCGACAAGCCCCAGACCACGCGCAACCGGATCCTCGGCTACGTGAACCGGCCCAATGGCCAGATCGCCTTCATCGACACCCCCGGGCTCATCAAGCCTTTTCACGCGATGCACACCCGCATGATGAGCGTCGCTCATTCGGCCATCGGCGAGGCGGACGTGGTGATCTGGATGGTCGACACCACCGAACGCGACGGCCCCCACAACCGGCCGGTCGCCGACCTCCTGCGCCAATCGGGCAAGCCAGTGGTTCTGGCTTTGAACAAGGTCGACAAGGTAGCGAAGGCGCAGTTGCTGCCGCTCATGGCCGGACTCGGGAATCGGCTCGACTTCAAGGGCGTGGTTCCGATCTCCGCCCGAAACGGCGACGGCGTCGAAATCCTGCTCAAGACCGTTCTCGACCAGTTGCGGGAGGGGCCCGCACTTTTCCCGGTCGATGAGTTCACCGACAAGTCGGAGCGGTTCCTCGTCTCCGAACTTATCCGCGAAGCGATCATCCACTGCTGCGGCCAGGAAGTCCCCTACGCCACCGCGGTGCTCGTGCGCGCGTGGGAAGACGAACAAGCCGATGGAGGCAAAATCCGCATCTCCGCCGACATCACGCTCGAGCGCGACGGCCAGAAGGCCATCGTCATCGGCAAGCAGGGCTCGATGCTTAAGAAGATCGGCACCGAGGCCCGAACCGAGATCGAGGCCTTTCTCGATGCCCCGGTGTATCTCCAGTTGTTTGTGAAGGTCCGCAAAGGCTGGCGCGAAGACGACCGGGCGGTGCGCGAAGTCATCGAGGGATGACCTTCGACCTCGAAACCGGTCCAGAGAAGCTTCTGAGCACCTCAGTCGCGCACGACCTCGACCAGGTCGCCCAGATCGCCCGTGTCATGGCGAAGTCCCACGGCGAGGACGTCGGGCCTTGGCGCGCCTATATGCGTGTGCTGAAGTAGGACGCTTCCGGCGGCCCGACGTGGGCCCGATGTCCCAGCCCCCTTTAATAAGTGAACTGGTCCTTGGGCTACCAGCCAAGGCTGTGTTGAGCTAAACAGGACCTGGAGAGTACGGGATCGAAGCGCAACCTTGCGCGGTGTTGCCGTCCGAGTCGGTGGCGGTTGCGCAGTTCACGAGGGTGCCGGTGGCGCCCCTGACGTACTTCGTCATGTACTCCACCCTGACCACGGCACTCTCCCCTGGCAGCAACGAGTTAAGCGTGCACGAAAGACTCACCTGACCGGACTGGTCATTCACTGAGCACACCCCGTTGGCGTTCTCGACGCGCACGTCGGCGGAGGTGAACAAGGGGTCGAGAAGATCCGAGACCACGATCGAGGTGGCCGTATCCGATCCGTTGTTGGTTACCTGAATCGTGAAGTCGCCCTCCTGACCCAGTAACTGCAAATCGGAGCCGAAGGCTTTCACCACCGCCAGCTGTCGGGTGCGCGTCGGACGCTGGTAGGTGCTGTAGGTGAACCAGTTGCTGCCGAAGCGCTTTCCGGCCGACCACGCGGTCTCATTACCATTCCCCGTCACCACCGCGTGGGCCCCAACATGCAGCGTGGTTCCGGGAGGTACGCCCGTTCCCAGGTCGAACACGTATTGGATCGCGCGGGTACCCGCAGACTGCGGGCCGCCGTAGTCGAACTGGCCAGGCGTAGCGCCAGCCTTGGTCTGAGGGAAGTCCTGGGGCCGAAGGGCCAGCTCGAGGTGGGTTTCCCGGATCGACCAGACGCCCGTCGTCTGATACTTCACCACCAGCTGGCCTTGGTTTGTCGTGAAGACGGTCACCGTGCCCACATTGATGGTGCGGCCCGCAATCAGTTGAAATACCGTGCCGTCAGAGGGAGTCGGGAGAAACGCGCTCTGATTCGTGGTCGAGGATACGAGTTGCGCCACCCCGGACGGAGCCGCTTGGCTCGTGGGCGGAACGACCATCGCAAGACATATGAGAGCGGAGAATATTTTGTTCTTCATTTGGGTTGCCTCGAAAGATGATTTTCTTCCCCACTGCTTTGACGGCAAAGGGAAGACAGGGACAAACAGGTACGCAACGGCGGTAATCGGGGTGACCTGAGTGTACCCCACAGGAGCGGATCCGACGATGTGACCCAGGTCACACGGATCCCTCGCCCGTGACTCTCTTGCAGCGGTCTGCTAGCCAAGGTCAAGACCGCGTTGAATCGCCCACTCCGGCTATCGCAAGCGCCCGCGCAGGTCCGCGGTGACCGCCTGCAGTCCCTCAGGGGTTACCGCGTCGGGCGCGACTTTTTCACCCACCATCAGCCGTACGCTCGAGTACACGCCGCGGCGGAAGGGCCTCGTCATCGCCTTCCCGTCGATTCGGGAGAAGAACGAGCCCCAAAGGTTCTGAAGCGCCATCGGAATCACGGGGACCGGCCGCGTCGCGAGGATCTTCATGATCCCCGCCTTGAAGGGCTGGATCTCGCCATCGCGAGTGATGACGCCCTCGGGGAAGATGCAAAGAAGGTCGCCGCCTTCGAGCGTCTTCTCGGCTTCGGCGAACGCGTTCGCATAGATTCTCGGATCCTCCTTGTGCGAGGCCACGGGGATTGTCTTCGCGAGCCGGAAGATCGCGCCCAGAACCGGGGTCGCGAAGATCTTGTGGTCCATGATGAAACGGATGGGGCGGGGGGAAGCCGCCATCAGAAGCAACGCATCGACGTAGCTCACGTGGTTGCAGGTGAGAAGCGCCGCCCCGTGCTCGGGGATGTTCTGGTCACCGCGGATCTTGAACCGGTACATGAGATTCGCGACCACCCAGGAGATGAATCGAAGCAGGAACTCGGGCACAAGCAGGAAGATGTAGAGCGCGACCACCGCGTTCATGATTCCCACGACCAGGAAGATGATGGGCACGGTGGCGCCCCCCTGAATAAGCGCAACCGAAAGGGCCGCGGAAGCGATCATGAACAGAGCGCCCAGGATGTTGCTCGCGGCGAAGACGCGGGCGCGATGGGTGGCCGCACTGCGCGACTGCACCAGGGCGTAGAGCGGCACGGAGAAAAGTCCGGCGAACGCCGAGAGTAGGCCGAGATCGCCGAGGACGCGAACGGCTCCCGGCGTTTCGAGGAACTGCCGCACGGTCAAGGTGACCGGTCCGTGGGCGAAACCGCGTGACGCGAAGTAGAGGTCTACGGCGAACGCGGTCATGCCGAAAGCCCCGATGGGAACCAGGCCCAGCTCGACGTGACGCCGCGACAGGGACTCGCACAGGAGCGAACCGATGCCGATACCAATCGAAAAGACCACGAGGAGCAGGGACGCGACTCCCTCACCGCCACCCAGCACGTCCTTGGCGAAGGCCGGCAGTTGAGTCAGGAAGGACGCGCCGAAGAACCAGAGCCACGAAACGCCCATCAGCCCGCGGAAGACCACCACGTTCTCGGCCGCGAGCTTGAGGTTGCGCACCGTCTCGGTGAAAGGATTCCATTTGATCTCAAGGTCCGGGACGAGGGGAGCGGCCGTCTCCATGAAGTGCACCGCCGCGCGCCCGAGCAGGGCCACCGCGATGCAGCCAAACGCTGCGATCTTCGGCCCGCTGTCGGGCATACCCACGAGGACACCCCCCACAAGATTGCCGACCAGAATCGCCACGAACGTCCCCATCTCGACCATGGCGTTGCCGCCCGTCAGTTCGCGACCATCCGCCGAAACAATGCCCGCGGTCGCCGT
>CAZFQH010000066.1:8331-12983 GCA_964520805.1 uncultured Acidobacteriota bacterium
AGTTCGCGCTCCGTGAGAGCCTGGGGCAGGAAGGCGTACTTCACCGGACCGAAGATGGTGGAGTGCAGGCCCATCAGGAAGGTGCAGGCGAGAAGGACCGGGACATTCCGGGCGATGAACCCGTAGGCGGCCAGGGCCATGATGCCGACTTCCAAAGTCTTCACGAAGATGGCGATCTGCCGCTTGTCGTACTTGTCGGCGATCTGGCCGGAGGTTGCGGAGAAGAGGAGGAAGGGCAGGATGAAGAGGCCGGCAATGAGATTCACGACCAGCGCTGGATTGAGCCCCGAGTTCGCGGAGGCGTGAAACGTCACCATCACCGTGAACGCGAACTTGAACAGGTTGTCGTTGAAGGCACCCAGGAACTGGGTCCAGAAGAAGGGTGCAAAGCGACGCTCGCGCAGCAGAGCGAATTGAGAACTGCCGTCACCGTGCGAGGCCCGCGCGGTGGTTTCGGTATTGGCTCGCGGTGCAGTCGTGGTTTCCATGAGGCGCGCGAGTCTAAATCGCCTGGCGGTTGCCTATGATCGGGGGCATGCCCGCCAAACTCGCCGATCCAGAGCCACGTCTGCGAAAAATCTGCCGGTCTTTCCCCGACACCACCGAACGCCTGTCTCATTCAATGCCCTCGTGGTTCTTTAAGGACAAGAAGACCTTTGTCAACCTGATGAAGCACGGACATCACCAGAACCAGTTCCCCCACTTCTGGTGCGCGGCCGGCCCGGGCGTACAGGAGGACCTCATCGCATCAAGTCCTGAGCAGTTCTTCCGGCCGCCTTATGTGGGCTCCCGCGGATGGCTCGGCGTCCGGCTCGACCGAAAGGTCCCGTGGACGATGATCGAAAGACTCTGCGCGGAAGCTTACCGGGTGGTCTCGGGCCGGGCGTGACGCTGCCTATCGCGCCGGGAGGGCATTGCCTCGCCAGCGCGCTGCACGAGCGCATCGCCATTGCCACCCTACCCGGTTCCCAATCGAAGGGCAGGAACAAGGCCTGCCCCTACGGAGCACGAGCGGCGCTACTAACGCTTCAGTTGGAACTTGACGCTGCTGCCACCGCCGAGGGTGAGGACGTCGCCGGGCTTCAACTCAACCTCGGTGATCGTCTTGGTTAGTTCGTCGTTCAGGAAGGTCCCATTCTTGGAGCCTGACTCGCGCGCGATGATCTTGCCTCCGACCGGGCCCACCCAAACGTGGGCCCCTGACACCTGCACGTCATTGACGATGACTTGCGCCCGCGCAGGATCCCGGCCGAGGGTGATTCCGGAACCGAGGGCCACTTCCTGGCCAGCCAACGGACCGGCCAGCCCCACGAGCTTCGCGTTCAAACCGCTGGGATCGAAGAAAGCCGTCGGCTGGTAGGCACCCGACGAAGCAGCGCCTGGCGACGGAGAAACCGCCGGAGCCCCCGAAGGGGCAGAAGAAGAAAACGCAGCTCCTGCGGTGGTCGGCTGGTTCTTCTCCCGCCGAGACATCGCCACCGCGACCAGACCGCCGCCGCCGATGAGGAAGACGCCGCCGACCACGAGCGCTCCTATGGCCCAGGCACTCATCCCGGGGCCCGACTGATCCTCGCCCTTCACGATGCGTTCCTCGGCCGCGCCCATCATCTTGCGGGCCTCGGAGTGGTCGGGATAGAGGGCCACCACGGCGCCCAGGCTGGCCTTCGAATCGTTGTAGCGCGCGGCCCAGAAGTGTTCGAGCCCTTCGCGCCACTTGGCGTCGATGGGGCTCGCATCCCCCTGAGTGCCGGCCTGCCGCACGAATTCCATGGCGGTATTGATCGGCACAATGAAATTGAAGCCCTGAACCTCCTGGTTGTTCACGGTGTCGCCGCGGAAGGTCAGCAGACCGATCACTTCGCCTTTCTCGTTGAGCACGGGGCCACCGGAGTTTCCGTGGGTGGTGCTCGCGTTGGTCTGAAGGATGGGCGCTCCGTCCGCCGCGGTCTTCTTCGCGGAGATATGGCCATCGTTGGTGGTCGGTTCGAGCTCCGACTTCTGGTCGAGCACCGGCGAATCCCCGGCGGCGGGATAGCCGATCACGTAGAGCCGGTCGCCCACTTCCATCTGGTCCGAATCTCCGAGACGAAGCGTGGGCGCGTTCTTGACCTCGATCTTGACCACGGCGACGTCCTTGCCTTCGCCCACCGGGGCGCCATAGGCCTTGATCTCGAAGGGATACCGGCTGCCGCTTTGCAGGAAGACGAGATTGATGCGCTTGAAGGTGTTGAGCTGCGCCTCTTCGGCCAGCTGCTTCATGGCCGCAGTGAGGGACTGCTGAGTGATCGGCTGGCCCAGACCATTCAGGACCTGCATTGCGAGTTGGCGCAGCAACAGCCGCTGACCGGCTTCGTCCCCTTCCTTGATGTCCGAAACGACGTGCGCGTTCGTAAGGATGTAACCCGTGGGATGGATCAGGAAACCTGAGCCTGAGCCCACGTACTGGACATCGAAGGCGCGCTCTTTCCAGACGAACTGACCCGCGTATCCGGCGTAAATCCGCACCACCGCGGGCTTCGAGAACATGTGTACACGGTTGGTCTGGTTGGGCGGGCGGACCTGCGCCTCGGCCCGAGGAACCAGGAGGGCGGCGAAAACGCCAAGAACGATCAAAGCGGCACGGCGTGCGGAACTCTGCATTTCAGATCCTCAAGTGGTAGACGTTTGTAGACGAACTGTTGTTGTCAACCCGCGGAACGGACGCGGATACGGACCTTGCGGGCTTCGTCAAGATTAGCGATCGCGACATCACTCGAGAGCTTCACATGTCCGTCGCAGTTCCGCTTCTCGGAGAGCCGCTCCAAAACCGCTCCCTCTTCCCGGAGCAACTCCACTTCGAAGTTCAGTTTGGGACGGCTTCCGTCGGCGGGACAGTTGAGCAGGAACTCGGCGGTGAAACGCTTCTTTTCGGTGCTCTTCTTGAACAACTTCTTGATGCCGGAACGAGTGTCTCTGGCGGTGAGAAAGACTCGATCGACGGGAACGCCCGCCACCCTCACGCCCAGGTCGACCGAACGCTCCAGCCTGAGCGAAACCGTGCGGTCGACCTCGCGCGCGGTCGTCCACGAGCGCGCGGACTCCGGCACCGCCTCACCCGCCGACGCCTCGACCGCTTCCTCCGCCTTGCTCACTTCGGTTCGCCCCTCGGCCGGCTCGGCCTGTTTTCCGGTCGGCCCCTTTTCGGGTGTCGGCTCGGGCTTCGGGGCGCGGGCGATGCCGGGCTTCGGCGGCTTGGGTGCTGAAGGCGAGGGCGCGGCGGTGCCACCCGATGGACGCGACGGCGTCGCCTGAGCCACCGGCGCTTCCGATCGCGCAGGTTCGGCTGAAGGCGGGTTGGCCTCGGGATCGGCGGGCGGATCCTCCGCAGGCCTCTCCGCGGCAGCGGCTTCGGCGGTGGGCTCGGGAGCCGGAGGCAAGGGTCGATCCGTGGCGGAACCCTGGGCCAGAACGAGGGGGGGCTCGGTGCCCAAGCTATCCGCGGTGCGGCTTCCGTTCCACCAGGCGTAGGCGGCCAGTCCACCGACCAGCAGCGTGGCCCCGAGGCCAACCATCCCCGCGGCGGCGATCTTGAGCTTGTCGTCGCCCGCGGGGACCGGAGAGGCTTTCGACACTGGCCTGGCCTCGGCACGGGGCGAAAGCACGGTTGGCTCGTAAGCACGGGGCTCAGACGCGCGCGGCGGCACCGTCGAAACCGACGCCCGCGACGAGAGAACGGTGGGTTCGTAGGTCTTGGATTCAGCGGCGACCTTGGGCTTACCCGTCGCCAAAGGCCGGGCCGAAAGCACCGTCGGCTCGTACCTAGGCTCGAGGGGTGCGGGCGGCTGGGTGGCGGAGAAATCCGGCCGCTCCATCGCCATCGTGGGGGCAAAATCGTCCGCGTCCTCTCCGGACGCTTCGAGCCCCTCCAGAAGAGCCGTGGCGAAGGCTCGCGCGTTGGGCCATCGATCGTCGGGCCTCTTGGCGAGGCACCGCATCAGCGGCTCGACCATCTCCGCAGGCACACTCCCTCGGGCAGGCACCGGCACGGGATCCGAGATGTGCTTCATCAGGATCTCCATCGGCTCGGTCCCTCGGAAGGGTGTGGTCCCGGTCAGCATCTCGTAGGCCACGACCCCCAGCGAGTAGGTGTCGACCCGCGCGTCGAGCTCCCCGCCCGCCGCCTGCTCGGGCGCCATGTAAGAAGGTGTTCCCGCTACCAACCCCGCCTGGGTCAGGCGCTGCGCGCCTTCCTTCATCCGCGCGATGCCGAAGTCCACCAGGTAGACGCGCCCGGACTCGTCAAGAAGAATGTTCGGCGGCTTCACATCGCGATGGATAACGCCCTTGGCGTGGGCATAATCGAGAGCCTCAGCGACTTCTTCAACGATCGCGACGGCGCGGCGCGGGGCCAGCGGACGCCCTCCCGCGAGGGCTTCCAGATTGCCGCCGCCCACCAGGCGCATGGCCATCCAAGGCATACCCTTCTCGATCCCGTAGGCGAATATCGGAATGATGTTCGGATGCTCGAGCTTCGCGACCATCTTCGCCTCGCGATTGAAGCGCTCCCCGAAAGTTTTGTCCTGGGCGAACTCCGAGGGCAAAACCTTGAGGGCCACGTGCCGGTCGAGATCGGCCTCCCAGGCCCGGTACACGGTGGCCATACCGCCATCTCC
>CAZFQH010000067.1:0-9384 GCA_964520805.1 uncultured Acidobacteriota bacterium
CGGCCTCCCCTGCATCTACCTCGTCGACTCCGGCGGGGCGTTTCTTCCGCTTCAGTCCGAGGTGTTCCCCGACCGCGATCACTTCGGCCGGATCTTCTTCAACCAGGCCCGCATGAGCGCCGTGGGCCTTCCTCAGGTCGCGGTGGTGCTGGGCTCCTGCACCGCGGGCGGCGCTTATGTCCCCGCGATGAGCGACGAAACCATCATCGTGAAAGGCCAGGGGACGATCTTCCTGGCCGGTCCGCCGCTGGTGAAGGCGGCCACCGGTGAAGAGGTATCGGCTGAAGACCTCGGCGGTGCCGACGTACACGCGCGGATCTCCGGAGTCGCCGATCACTACGCTCTCAACGAACACGAGGCCCTCGCGAAGGCGCGCGACGTCGTGGCCACCCTCACCTCGCGCAAAGACCCGCCCTGGGATGTGGCGACGCCCGAGGAGCCCGCCTCCGACCCAGGCGAGCTTGGCGGAGTGATTCCCACCAACTCAAGAAAGTCCTACGATGTCCGCGAGGTCATCGCGCGAATCGTGGACGGCAGTCGATTCGACGAATTCAAGGCGCTCTACGGAACCACTCTGGTAACGGGCTTCGCGCGCATCATGGGCTTCCCCGTGGCGATTCTCGCCAACAACGGCGTCCTCTTCTCCGAAAGCGCCCTCAAGGCCACGCACTTCATCGAACTCGCTTGCGCACGCAAGATCCCCCTCGTGTTCCTCCAGAACATCACCGGCTTCATGGTGGGGAAGGAATACGAGCAGCGCGGTATCGCCAAGGATGGGGCCAAGATGGTCCACGCGGTCGCGAACGCAGCGGTGCCCAAATTCACCGTGGTGATCGGCGGCAGTTTCGGCGCAGGGAACTACGGCATGTGCGGCCGCGCTTATTCACCCCGTCAGCTTTCGATGTGGCCGAACGCGCGCATCTCGGTCATGGGCGGCGAACAGGCGGCCTCCGTCCTGGCCCAGGTGAAAGTCTATCAGGCTGCGCGCGGCGGGAAGACCATGACCGCCGAAGAGATCGACGCGATCAAGGCCCCGACCCTTGCGAAGTACGAAGAGGAAGGCAGCCCCTATTTCTCGACCGCGCGCCTCTGGGACGATGGCGTCATTCGCCCGCGCGATACCCGTGTGGTTCTCGGCCTGGGGATTTCGGCCGCCCTCAACGCCCCCATTCCGGAAACCCGCTTCGGCGTCTTCAGGATGTGACTCAATGAAGACCGAACTCACGCGGGCTCTTGGACGAGGGGCGGAGCGGTGGCAAGGCTGGATGCGTTCTCACCGCTGGCTGGAACGAACAACGGGCAGCCCTTAAGTCATCCAGGACTTCCAGTAGTTCGGATCCTCGACTGCGGTCGCCCCGGTCGCGACCTGAAGCGGCTTGAACGTGTCCAGCATCACTGCGAGTTCGTCGGTCCACTTCGCCCCCACCGAAGCCTCGGTCCGGCCGGGCTGGGGCCCGTGAGTGAGGCCATCAGGATGAAGGGTGATGGAACCGAAGGCGACACCCTTGCGACTCATGAACTCGGCGCTCGCGTAGAAGATGACTTCGTCGGACATCGCGTTCGTGTGAGCGTAGGGGGCGGGGATCGCGTCCTTGTCGAAGTCATAAGGACGAGGGCAGAACGAGCAGATCACATAGCCCTCGGCCTCGAAAGTCTGATGAACGGGCGGCGGCAGGTGAGTTCGCCCCACCTTCGGCTCGAAATCGTGGATTGAAAAGGCGTAGGGATAGTAGTAGCCGTCCCACCCCACTACGTCGAACGGATGATGGGGCAACACCACACGGGTCAAAGCGCCGTTCGCGCGCACGAGGATCTCGAACTCGCCCTTCTCGTCGCGGGGGTTCAGGTTCTCCGGCACGCGAAAATCGCGCTCGGAGTAGGGCGCACCTTCGAGAAGCTGGCCGTGGTCGCCGCGGTAGCGCTTTGGAGCGCGCACGTAACCCGGGCTCTCGAAGATCAGATACCGTTGCGGTCCTTCGCCGATCACGAAACGATGGACGATGCCGCGAGGCACCACTACATAGTCGCCCGCTCGATAAGCGATGTCGCCGAACGCGCTTTCGACCTTCCCTGAACCTTTGGCGATGTAGAACATCTCGTCGGCCTGTCCGTTGCGGGTGAAGGCGGTGTCGGTCGCGGTGGGCCGCGCCAGGGAGAAGGTCACGTCGGAATTGAAAAGAAGAGGAACCCGGTCAAGGGTGAGGCTCGAACCGCAGGCGACCTTGCCCGAGTCGAAGTGCCGGTTGCGCAGTTCCCGCAGCGGCGCCGCCTCGGGCCGCACTTCCTTGACGAACTCGCTGGCCACGATCGACGTCGGAAGATACAGGTGATAGAGGAGAGAAGACGGTCCACTGAAACCGCGATTGCCGATCAGTTCCTCATAATGAAGGGATCCGTCGCCGCGCCGCAGAGCCACGTGACGTTTGGCCGGGAGTTGCCCCAATCGGTGGTAGCGATGCATTCTCTCGTTACCGCTTCGCGAAACCGATCTTCATAACCACAAACAGACCGCCGATGTCGGTCTCCTCGTAGACCTTCGAGATGCCGCCCACGCCGACGGAATTGGGGATCATGGTGAGGCCTCCTTCGATCCCCAGTCGAATCGGGCCCTGCTGGCGCTCGATCCCCAGCCGCGCTTCGAAGAGGGTGGCGCTCCCGTCCGACTTTTCGATCAGGCCCGCGATGTTGCTCTCTTCTTTCCAGGAGGCGCGGCCGACCCCGAGGGTGAGATAGGGGGATATCGGTCCAATTTGTCCAATGAGGAACGACGCCGACGCGACTCCTTCGGTGAGGTTGAACTTGAGCGGGTGCCCCAGTTGAAACGCCTCCGAATTCCGGTCGATGGCGAAGGCCCGCTGGCCCTCACGACTGACCCGACGAAAATCGACGGCGAAACGCCAGCGCGAATTCCGGTCGTAGGACACGCCGAGTCCGGCTCCGGTTCCGCGCTTCTCTCCGAAGATCGCCTTCTCGGTTTCAGGCGAATTCGACATCGCGCGCAGCCCGGCATCGAAGGACACGGCGAACGTACCGGCTTCCGCGAGCCCGGAGGACAGGAGGAGGGCGGCAAACGCCAAAGAGAAAGCGCGTTTCATTTGTTCAACCCCAGACCCTTGAGCGCCTCGGCCGGACGAATCAGCCCCCAGCCGAAGCGGTCGTCGCGACCGGCGGCGCCCAGATCTTCCGCGGTCCTTTCCATGATGGCCTGAATCGCGCGGGGATCCTTAATCCCTTGCCGGGCCAGAAGTGCCGCCAATGCCGCCACCTGGGGCGCCGCCTGAGACGTCCCGGTCACGAAGTAGTAGCCGAAGGCGTCGTACCGGCCCCGCTCGGCCAGATCGGGGTCAAAGGTCTGCTGCAGCACACCATCGGGACGTCCGTCCGCATTGTCGTCCCGTCGGTTGTCGCCGCCTGGAGCCATGAGATCGAGATCGGCGCCGAAGCTCGAATAGGGAGCTTTCACCTTGCGCAAGTCGATCGAACCCACGGCGATCACGTTTCCGAAGGCGGCCGGAAAGTCCACCGGACTCACGTTGTCGTTACCGGCGGAAGCGACCACGGTGATCCCCGCGGCCACCGCGCGATCGATGGCGGACTGCACGGCCTGTGACCTCGTCGACCCGCCCAGGCTCATGTTGATCACCTTCACCGGATTGACGCCGTTCTGGCGGAAGTTCACCACGTAGTCGATACCCTCCGCGATGACCGAGTTCGAACCGAAGCCGTCTTTGTCGAGGACCTTCACCGGCATCAGAGCCGTGAGGTGGGCGATCCCTGAAGCGCCGGTCCCGTTGTGCGTGGCCTCGGCGATGATGGAGGCCACATGGGTTCCGTGGAAGTTGTCGTCATTGGCGTGCGAATCGCGGGTGAAGGCGTTGAATCCGGGCAGGAAAACCGTACCTCCGAAATCGGGGGCCTTCCGATAGGGACCGAAGTCCTCATAGGCGATTCCCGTATCGAGCACCGCCACCGCCACGGACGGGTCGCCCCGCTGGATGTCCCACATTCGCTCCGCGCCGATCGTCTTCAGGTGCCACTGCAGGTTGAAGAGACTGTCGTTGGGCAGGAAGTGCGCGCGCACCACGCCGTCCGGTTCCGCGTAGTCCACCTCCGGCATCGCAAGCAGCCGCCGAGTCAGGCCGTGGGCGTCGATCCCGGACATGGGTTCGACCACATAGCGCCGACCGAAGGCGCTGCGCGAACCACGGGCTCCCCCGGCGTCTCGAATAGATTGCTCGGCCTGACGATCGTCGACCGAGTCGTGAAAGGCGACAATCACCCGCGATTCATAGTCCACGCGGGGACCGCGAGCGATCCGCTCCTCCTGGACCGCCGGATCGAGAGCCCGGATTCCATCGTCCGCCGCTACCTGCGGAACCGCGAGCGGCCCTTCTGCTGAGATCAGCATCCAGGCCCCTGTCACTAAGGCAGCACCTGCCGCCCACGACATCCTTCTGCGCATGACCGAGTATAGGACGGTGGGTGCCAAAGGCCGCGCGACTCTCGTATCGTTGGGGGTAGTGAAGGGAGGGATAATGAAGGGAGGGGTAATGACGGCCGAGGGGACGCCACCGTTCAACCTGACCCGATCCGAGGCCCGCCTCCTCGCGTCGCTTTCGCCCGAATGGCGGATCCAGGAGTATCTGGATACGAAACTCCTCTACGACACCCAAGGTGGAGCCTGCCGGTCGCCCCGACGGGTGATGCGCGAGGGCCTGTGCCAATGCATGGACGGCGCTCTGTTCGCAGCCGCCGCCTTGCGGGTCCAGGGGCGCCCGCCCCTGATCCTCGATCTCGAGGCGGAGCAGGACGACGACCATGTGCTCGCAGTCTTCAAGACCGATCACGGCTGGGGCGCCATCGGCCGGTCGAACTACTCAGGCCTGCGCTACCGCGAGCCCGTGTATCGCAGCGTGCGCGAGCTGGTGATGTCGTACTTCGAGTCGTACTTCAATCTGCGCCGGCAGAAATCCCTGCGCGCCTACTCACGCCCGGTCGATCTCTCGCGTTTCGATGGGTTGCCCTGGATGACCGCCGAAGGGGATCTGTGGGACATTCCCAATCACCTCGTCCAGATCCGGCACACCCAGATCGCGAGCCGGGCGGCGATTCGCGGGTATTCGAGAGTGGACCGGCGACTGTTCGAAGCGGGCCTCGTGGGCAAACGCTGATCCATGATTTTCGACCGCTTCGCCCCCAAGATCTCCGCCACCGAACGCCAGGCCCTGGAGGCCGGCACGGTCTGGCTGGAGCGCCCCATTTTCGCGGGCCGACTCAACTGGAAGGAGATCGCGCGGGAGGCCTATCCGACCCTCAGCCGCGAAGAGCTGGCCTTTCTGGACGGGCCGTGCGAGGCGGTGTGCCGCGCGGTTCATCCGTGGTTGTGCCAGGAGGCGATGGACCTGCCGGTCACCGCGTGGGAGATTCTGAAGAAGGAGCGGTTCTTCGGCCTCACCTTGGACCGTGATCGCGGTGGGCGCGGTTTTTCGGCCCTCGGCCTGACCGCGATCGTGGGCAAGCTGGGCTCTCATTCGATGCCGCTCGCGGTAGCGGTATTGATTCCGAATTCGGTGGGCCCGGGCGAGTTGATCGAGCGCTACGGCACGTCCAGCCAGAAGGCGGAGTATCTGGACGCACTCGCGCGTGGGGACGAGATGCCGGCCTTCGCCCTTACCGAACCGGAAGCGGGATCGGACGCGGGGTCGATCGTCTCGCGAGGCCGGGTCTTTCGCGGAGACGACGACGACCTCAAGATCGAACTGAACTGGCGAAAGCGATACATCACCCTCGCACCTATCGCCACGGTCCTGGGCCTTGCCGTGGTCCTGGAAGACCCGCAAGACCTGCTGGGCGAAGGGCCGAACCCTGGCATCACATGCGTCTTGGTGAAGACCTCGCTGAGCGGCGCGATTGTGGGACGCCGTCACGACGCCATGGGCGTGGCCTTCCCCAACGGGCCCACGGAAGGGCACAACGTCGTGATTTCCGCGAACGAAATCATCGGCGGTTACTCAGGCGCAGGTAAAGGCTGGGCGATGTTGATGGAGGCGCTCTCGGCCGGACGCGGGCTCTCACTGCCCGCTCAGTCCGCGGGAGGGATCAAACGGATCGCGCGCGTGGTCACCGCCTACACTCAGGTCCGCCGCCAGTTCGGCATGCCCATCGGGCGTTTTGAAGGCATCCGCGAGAAAGTGTCGTCGATCCTGGTGAACGCCTACCTCAGTGACGCGGCGCGGATTTTCGTGGCGGGTGCCGTGATGAATGGGCATCGTCCTTCCGTGATCTCCGCAGTCGCAAAGTACGAACAGACCGAGATGACCCGACGCACCGTGATGGACGCCATGGACGTACTGGGCGGGGCGGCCTTGTGCCGCGGGCCGAGAAACCCTCTGCTGATGGCGATGGAAGGGGCGTCAATCCAGATCACGGTCGAGGGCGCCAACATCCTCACCCGCACTCTCATCATCTTCGGCCAGGGAGTGCTGCGCGGGCATCCTTATGCCCTCAAGCACCTGAAGGCGCTTGAGAGCGGTTTCATTCTCGGCACGGTCTACCAGATCTACCGGCACCTGGTGTTCTCGATCTGGACCGTGCTGCGCCTGCTGTTCGCCGAACTGACTCGCGGCTTCCTCGCCGAGCCTTCCGCCTTCCGTGGACCCCTCAGGTCAGAAAAGCGTCGACTGTCCTGGGCGGCCCTGCGCTTCGCCGTCCTTGCCGACCTGACCCTGCTGGTGAATGGTCCGGCGCTGAAGCGCAAAGGTCATCTGAATGGGCGGCTCGCCGATGCGCTCTCCGCAATCTTCTTCGGGCTGAGCGCCGTGCGCCGCGCGCTCCACGAGGGGCGGGACGAAAAGGACTCGCTCGTGCGCACCTCGGTCGAGACGTGTCTTGCTCGCGCGGACCAGGCCCTCGTGGCGGCGCTGCGGGAGTTCGACGCTCCCGTAATAGGCGCACTCCTCCGCGGTCCCGCGTTGTGGTGGGCTCGTCTTAATCCCTTGAGCCGAGGGCCCTCGGACCAGGATCTCGACGCCGTGGTGGATGCGCATTCGAAGCCCGGCGGGGCGCGCGATACCCTCACCACGGGCATATCCCTCGGCTCGCCGCACGACCCCTTGACCCGGCTCGATGCCGCGTTCGCGGCCCTCGCAGTCGCCGCACCCCTCGAGAAGCGAATCGCCGACGCGTGCAAACAAGGCCTCTTCGACGCCGATACGCTGGAAGAGGACCGCGATTCCGACATCAGCGAGGCGTATCGGACCCAGGTTATCGGGGGCGACGAAGCGGTCGCGGTGGCGCACGCACGCAAACTCGCCCGCGAGGCCATCGAGGTGGACGACTTCGAAACCGGCTCCTTGTTCCAGACCATGCAGGGCGCCCAGCGGCGGGCGAGCCGGGAGCCCTCATGAGTCTGGGGACGGGCTACGGTCTCGCGGTGGGCGCGCTGGTGATCCTCAATCTCATGTTGTTCGCGCGGCTCTACGCCTTCCACCGCCGCTTTCCGACTCTCCGCGAATGGGAGAGCCCGAGGCCCTCCGAGATGCCCTGGCCCAGGGTCAGCGTGATCGTCCCCTGCCGGAACGAGGCCCGCGGCGTCGAGCGGGCGGTGTCGTCCTTGCTGGCTCAGGACTATCCGAACCTAGAGATCGTCGCGATAGACGATCGGTCGGAGGACCAGACGGGTGCCCTGTTGGATGCTCTGGCCGCGAAAAATCCTCGGCTGCGGGTACTTCACATCCAGGTCTTGCCCTCTGGGTGGCTCGGGAAAAATCACGCGATGCACCGGGGCGCACAGGAAGCGAGCGGGGCCTGGCTTCTCTTCACGGATGGGGACGTGGTTTTCGAGAAGGACGCCCTGAAACGCTCGGTCGCGTTCGCGGAAACGCACGGCCTCGGACATTTCGTGGCCCTTCCGCAGTTCGTGGCCGAAGGCTTCCTCGAGCGGGCGTTCGTCTCGACCTTCGCGATCGCTCTCGCCCTCAAGCTCGATCCCGCCGCACTGTCTGTGCCGAAGACGTGGGGGTACGTGGGCGTGGGCGCTTTCGGCCTGGTGCGCCGCGATTCCTATGAAAGCATCGGTGGCCACGAACGCCTCGCCTTCGAAGTGGCCGACGACTTGAAGCTCGGGCTTCTCCTGCGGCGCGGCGGGGTGGCGCAGGGGTGTCTTGGTTCTGACGGGATGGTCAGCGTGCGCTGGCAGAACGGTCTGATCGCCTCCCTGCGCGGTCTCGAGAAGAACGCGTTCGCCGGATGCGAGTGGAACACGATAGTGGCAGCCCTCGCGGTCTTCGGGGTCTGGACCGCAGCGCTTCTTCCTTATCTTCCGCTTCTGGTGACCGTACCCTCCTGGACCGTGGGGCCCGCGTTCTTCGCCGCCGTGCTACCGGTTCTTCTGGTGTCGGCGTCCTCGCGTCGTGCCTCGGGAGGCACCGGGCTCGAAGGCCTGGTGGCCCCTCTCGCCGCGGTCACTCTCGGGGGGGTCATCGCCTGGTCGACTCTGCTCGCCCTCGTCCGACGCGGCATCGTGTGGCGCGGCACGTTCTATCCGCTGGCCGAACTGCGCCGGCGCTGCGTCCGCGAATTCGGAATGAGCACCGCGAATGCCGTGGGGTGGACGCCGCCGAGCCCGCCCAAACGATGGCCGTTTTTCGGTGGTTGAGTTCGCCTACTGTCCGCAGCGCCTACCCAACGGATCCGCCGCGCTCCTTCTCGCCAGCCTGCTCGCGGACGTGGCCGCGATGGTCGAAAAGCAGGAGCAGGAGCGCCGCCGCCCTCGGTGAACGCTCTCGAGAAACCCCACCTGAATAGACCGGCGTCGCGCGGGCTTCCAGGAAGCCCCCATCTCTCGAAGGCGCAGTGCTATCTTCATCGGCCATGACCCAGGCTCTTCAGGACATCTACGGCCCCGACGGAAAGTGCTTCGGCTGCGGCCCCACCAATGAGAAGGGGCTTAGGATCAAGAGCTTCCCCGAAGGCGAGTTCATCGTCGCGCGGTTCACCCCGGAGCCACATCACGAAGCGTGGGAAGGTGTCGTGAACGGCGGCATCGTCGGGTGCCTCTTCGACTGCCATAGCAACTGGGCGGCCGCCTACCACCTGATGAAGAAGGCGGGCAGCGACAGCCTGCCTCCGACGGTAACCGCGGACTTTCACGTCAAGCTGAAACGGCCGACGCCCTCGAAGGGCCCGCTCCTGATCAAGTCGAAGGTGGTGGAGTCGACCGAAGACCGCGCCACCGTCGAATCCACGATCGAAGTTGATGGCCTCGTCACCTCAACCTGCCGCGGAACCTTCGTGGCCGTGAAGCCCGGTCACCCCGCCTACCACCGCTGGTAGCGAAGCCGACCTTTCGCCATCGCTCTGCCCCGAGCCGTCGAGGGCTACCTA
>CAZFQH010000067.1:9394-12807 GCA_964520805.1 uncultured Acidobacteriota bacterium
GACCGCGAGAAAATCGGCTGCGCTCATAACCAGGCCACGCGCATCGCCGAGGGCGGTCTCGGACCGCACGTTCGGCTCCTTCCCCACCTGGACGAATCGTCTGCAGCCTAGGTGCGGCAGGAAAGTGCCAAACGCGGGGGAAAGGGCGGTGTCGGCCAGCTTGGCTTCCACCGCGAGCCACGGCTTTCGATCGCGCGTGATCAGGAAGTCCACTTCGCGCTTGTCTTTGTCGCGCAGGTAGTGGAGGTCGAAGGTTCCTTCGCCGGTATCCGTCCAGAAATGAACGGCCTTGAGGAGATGGCCGGCGATAAGGTTTTCGAAGCGCGGTCCGGGGGCTTCGACCTCGGACCTGGTCGCGGACAGGAACCACTCATGGCGTGACTTTGGTCGGACCAGGCTACCAATACACACAGCTTTTATGTGTAGACTATTTGTGTATGGCAAGCAATCTCGCGATCGACGACCAGCTCCTCACTCAAGCTCTCAGTGTCGGCGGCTTCCGCACCAAGCGACACACCGTGAACGAGGCCCTGCGCGAATTCATCCAGCGACGGAAGCGGGTGGAACTTCTGAGCCTCGTGGGAAAGGTCGAGTACGACCCCCGATATCACTACAAGAAGGAGCGTCGCTCGCGGTGATTCTGTTCGACACCTCGGTGCTCTCCCGGATCTTCAGGAGGAGAAGACCGGACCCCCAAGAAGTCCAGCTGACGCGGGCCTTTGAGACGTTGATGGCGAGCGATGAATCACTTGGGCTACCTGGGATAGTGCTACAGGAGGTTTTGACCGGCCTTCCCTCCGAGAGGCAGTTTCAAGACATGCGCGCCCGGCTCGAGGGCGCGTTCACTGTGGTGGTGGCCACGGCCGAGGATCACGTTGAGGCGGCACGGCTCCGAAATCTGTGCGTCAGCAAGGGCGCCAACGTCTCGGGAATCGACTGCCTCATCGCCACCATAAGCATCGCCGGGAGCCATCAACTTTTTGCGGTCGACCAGGACTTCGACGCGATACGCGAACACTCCGCCTTGCGGCTGTTCGACCATAGAGACGATCCCTAGGGATGCAGCGGTTGTGGACGCCCTGAACCGGATTGGTCCAAACCCCGCGTCAGTTGTCCAGCAGGTTCTTGAGGGTCGACATGAACTGCGACGCGTCCTTGAAGTCGCGATAGACGGAGGCGAAGCGCACGAACGCCACCTTGTCCACCTGGCGCAGTCGCTCCATCAGGTACTCGCCGATTTTCTCGGTGGGCACCTCGCGGTCGGGACTTTCCTGAACCATCTGCTCGACCTTGGACGCCATCTCCTCGATGGCGTTGATCGACACGTTGCGCTTCTCGCAGGCCCTCATCAGGCCGCCGATCACCTTGTTGCGGTCGAAACGTTCGCGACGCCCATCCTTCTTGACCACAAGATGTGGAACCTGGTCGATGCGCTCATACGACGTAAACCGCTTTCCGCATTTAAGGCATTCCCGACGCCTTCGAATCGCATCGCCTTCTTTGCTTTCTCGCGAATCGACGACTTTATCTTCGACACTTTCGCAGAACGGGCATCGCATACCCTTATCCTATCAGGACTTAGCAGAGGCAGGGACCGGCGCCGAAGCGCCCAAAAACCCCCTAACCTGAAGTGGGCTGTTCGGTAATCCTCTTCATGCTGCCGAACGAAAGCCCCTCGCGACCCAGAAAGGCGATCCCCAGGATCAGCACCGGCAGATTCTGAAGAACGTGAAGCACAAGGCCTGCGGCCACCGCCTGGCCCTGGTCCATTCCATAGATGCCGTTGAGGGCGAGAGTGTACGAGGCATGAAAGCCGCCGACCATGCCGGGGGTGGGAATGGCGACGCCGACCGTGAGAAAGGCAATGATGAGGAACGACGTCTGGAACGGGATGTCGAATCCGAAAGCCTGCGAGTTGAGGTGGATGATCAGGCCGATCGAGAGCCAAAGGGCCAGAGATTCGGCGATCAGCCGGGCCCACTGGGCGGGTGACGAGCCAAAAACATCCAGGCCGGAGACGAAGGATGAAACCAGGCCGCGCACCTGAATGCCGATCTTCATCGGCAGCAGACCAAGGCTCCAGTCGAGCAACCGGCGGGCGGGGCCCCCTTCGACGCGAAGGGCGGCGAGGAAAGCCATGCCGGCGAGAGAAATCAGAAACACCACACCCGCCCCGGCACGCAGCGTGGTCATGAGGGTGTCCGAACGCTCCATCGCCGGCCGCGGCAGGACGAACATGTACAAGGCCAGAAGAAACAACACGGTGATGAGGTCGATCAGCCTCTCGAGGAGGATGGACGCGAGCCCGGCGCTCACCGAGACGTTGTACCTGCGGGCCGCGAGATACGGTCGCAGAACCTCGCCTGCGCGTGGAATGAAGAGACCGGCCATAAAGCCGATGTTGGTAATTCCGAACAGGTCGAGGATGGAGGCATCCCGCAGTGCAGGCAGCAGAAGCCTCCAGCGCATGGCCCGAATCACGTACATCACCACGGTCAGGAGGACGATCAGCACCAGCTCCACCGGCCTGGCCCGCGACATGGCCCCAAGCAGCTCGTTTGGATCCACACCACGGGTCGCCGCCCAAAGCAGCAGGGCGGCGAGGGCCAGGCCCAAGGCCAATCGGAGGGCGTGCTTCATCGGAAGGAACCGGCCGCAGTCGTTCGGAGGGCGCGCAGACGTGTGGCTTGGCGCGATTCAATTGGGGCTTGAGGGAGCATCAAGGTAGTTTCTTCGTGAGGTTGATGAGGCGGAACAATCCCAGCCCGCAAAGACGTATTCTCGCTTGAGACATTGACGTTTGACGAACCCGAACCTTCAGCCCCTCTTCGGGGGCCCGCAAAGCTCAGTGCGTCCGGCACCGAGTGTAGGCCGGGCTTCGCCGCTTGAGACCCTCGCCTACACGTCTGCGATGGATCTGGTCGGCGATCCGGTCAAGGCCCTGGCCCTGGCCCGCGATCTGCTTAAGGACGTTCGCAAGAGCGGCCTCAAGTCTCCCTTCGCCGATGCACTGCTGCGGCGCCTGGCCCTCGCCCGCTGGACGAAGATGGACCGCTCGCGGCCCACTCGGATGGAAGCCCGCGACTGCAAAGAGCCCGCGATCCTCCTCTTCTTCGTAAATGCGTGGGACGCCACGTACGACGACCTCGGAACCGCACTTCTCGTCTCGGAGGACCGAGCGAGACATCTGGTTCACCGGGCCCGGATCGAGCAAGTGGCCACCCTCATCCGGCTTCCCATCCCCAAACCCGAGTGTCGACGACCGCGCGAGTTGTTGTCGGATTTCCGAGAGGCCCTGCTCTCGGATCCGCTGGCCGACGATGTCGCGCAACATCTGCGCGAATGCCGCGAGTGCTCGACCATCGACCACCATCTTCAGACCATTCTGGCCGCCCCGCCCCGGCCCTTTATCG
>CAZFQH010000068.1:0-6954 GCA_964520805.1 uncultured Acidobacteriota bacterium
ACGGTATGGTCAAAGACCTCGCGGGCCAGCCCGTCCCCGGGGCGAGCGTTGCTGTACTTTCGCAGACCGAAACGCAGGTCGGAGCCTCGACCCAAACCGACGCACTCGGAAGGTACTCGGTGTCCGGCATCACCGTCGGTCCGATTGTCGTGCGGGCGGGAAAGGGAAACGGGGTGGGCTCCGCGGCCGGGCGGATTAACCGGCCGAACGTGCCCGCGGTTGTTGACGTGACTATCGACGGCGGTTCCGTACGCGCGCGCGGGATTGTGCGCAAGGTCGATGAGGGCCTTACGAGCCCTGCGGCAGGCGCGGTTGTAATCTACAGTGTCGCGGACCAGGCGATGGACTCGGTCCTGACCGATGCATCGGGCGCTTACTCCTTCGCCCGGCTTCCCGTCGGACCCTTCACGATCACGGCGAAAGTGAACAGCCGTGACCAGGCCATGGTGAGCGGCGTCGCGGCCGCGGGGGATGAAGTCGTGCGCGACATTTCCGTGGAGATACCCCCGCCGACCTCGCTTGGCCACGTGGAGGGGACTGTCCGTATGTCGGATGGCCTCGCGGCGGCGGGAGTCATAGTGAGCGTTGGGGGCGCTTCGGTTCTTACTGCCGCCGATGGCACATTCCGCGTGCCCGTGGTTCCGAGCCTCGCCGCGCATCGAGTGGTTGCCACCACTCGCGACCGCAAACGCGAGGGACACACATTCGCGATCGTCAATCAGGCGGGACAAACCGCCACCGGCGCCCTCATCACCCTCTCTGGCCTGGGCGCCGCCGAGTTCACCGTCCTCGATCCCCATGGTCAACCCCTGGTCGGGCGAACCGTCAAGCTCATCGATTCACAAATTGACCCTTGCGGGCGATCGGCGGCGATCACGGACTCCCTGGGCCGGGCCAGATTCACCGGCCTCGGACTGGGTGCTGTCACCGCCCAGGTGGTGAACCATGCGGAGATCATCGACGCGGCGCGTGCGAGCGTCTCCGTGCCCGGCGATGGCCAAACCGGCTTCGCCATCCTGCGCGTTGAGACCCGAGCGTCATCGATCAGCGGGACTGTGCTCGACTCCGTGGGCCAGCCCGTCTTCGGCGCCGACGTCGAGTTGTGGTCGACCCTGTTTGGCCAGGACGCCTCCACGTGCGGCATGCGCACCGCCGTCACGCATCGGGCGCGAACCGGCCTGGATGGTCGATTCAGTTTCTCCGGCATCCATCCCGGACGGGTTTCCGTGATCGCGAATCAGCCTGACTTTGCGCCGACCAAGGTCTCTATGAGTCCCGACCTGTCCCCGGGTCAGGAGGCCAGCGTGACCCTGCGGTTGGTCAGCACCATTTCCGGAGAGCTCTCCGGTCATGTCTTCGAGCCCGACGGACAGACAAACGCGGGTCCCGGCATCGAGGTCACGATGAACGGGGCTTTGCCCGACGTCACGGTGTCTACGAACAACGCGGGTCTCTTCGTTTTCCCAAGGGTCTTCCCCGCTGGCCCCTACAGACTCACCGCGCGTGATCCGATCACCGGCCTTCTGGAGCAAAGCACCATCTATGTCGCGGCGCTCCTCGATGCGCGGCACGACATTCGTCTCAAGGGCAAAGCCCGAGTGCGAGTGCGGGTCGAAACCGCCCTCGCCGAACCTTTGCCAACCGCCTACGTCACTCTCCGCGAGACCGCCTTCCCCAATCGTGTCTTCGAGGGGGTCATAGCACCCTCCAATCAGGGGTCGATCGAGTTCCCCGGTGTATTCGAGGGTCCGATCTCAATCGAGGTCCGGGATCCTTCTGGCCGCGGCGGACGAAGCTCTCTCACCATCCCCACGGGCGTGTCGACGGTGGAGGCGCTCGTTCGCGTCACCACCACCGGCGTCATTCGCGGACGGTTCCTCATGCCTGACGGGACGCCCATACCTTTTGGGGGAGTGAAACTGGTGGTGGGCGGCCGGCTCCTTGGCCAGGTGACGGCGTCTTCGAGCGACCCACCGGGTGGATTCGAGTTCACCTTCGTTCCTTCCGGCTCCTTCCGGCTGGAAGCGCTCGACCCCCTTTCGGGTCGCACGGGAATCGCGACCGGGTCCATCGAGTCTGAAGGCCAGATCGTCAACATTGATGTGCGAGCCCAAGGTATCGGCTCCGTCTCCGGTGTGGTGACGAGCAATGGCGCGCCGAGCGGAGGAGCGCGTGTTGAGATCGTCTCAGGTTCGTACAGCGCCACCACCACCGCCGACGCCTTGGGGCAGTACTCAGTGATGGGGGTCCCCGAAGGACGGGTGGTCGTGAGCGCCGACTTCGGCAACGGTTTCCTGCGCGCGACCAATTCGGGCGCGCTTCAAGGCGACGGCTCTTCGCTGACCCTTGACGTGGCTTTGCGCGATACCGGCAGCGTGATCGGGCAGGTCTTCAAGGCCGGGGGAGTGATACCCGCCGGAGTGGTGGGTGTTTCGCTGTACGTAGGGGGGCAAGGCGGCGGCTCCGTCACTGGATCGACCGACGAAGACGGGACGTTCGCTTTCGATTTCGTGCCCGCCGGTCTCGGCACGATCAACGTGGATGCGCTGGGAAGCGACGACTTCGCCACCGGGACGTTTGAGGTGCCATCGCGCGATGTCGCCGTGATCAACCTGAACCTCAATGGCATAGGAGGCCTCCGCGGTGTCGCTCTCAATTCCTCGGGTGCCCCCTCCGCCGGCCGCGTGACCATTCAGGGAGGCCCCCCGCAAAGGCCCTATTATTACACCCTCGACGTGGGGCAGACCGGTGCTTTCGCCCTGCCCCGAATCCTCGCGGGTTCGTTTACGGCGCGACTGCAGATCACCACGAATGGGTTGCTCCTCTTTGGCACGGCCACAGGTCTGGTCCTCGATGGTCAGGAGACAGAGATCGAGGTGCGACTGCAAGACTCGGCTACCATCGTCGGCCGAGTCATGAGGGCGGATGGCGTGACTCCGGCCTATGGGTCCAACGTGACGGTTCGTTTGAACACCGGCGCGCAGACGACTCAGCAGGCCCAGCCCGACGGCCGGTTCACGTTCACGGGCGTCGATCTCCGCCCGTTCACGGTCACTGTCAACGACCCGGTGACGACCGGAGTAGCCCGGCTTACCGGCACCCTGACGACAAACGGCGAAACGCTCGACCTTGGCGACCTCGTTCTGGATGATTCGCCGGTGCAGGTGGTCGCGGTCGAGCCCTCCGATGGAAGTTTGGGCGTGCTCGTGAACCAGGCGGTGCGCGTGACTTTCTCGGACGCGCTCGCCGGAACATCCGGAGTGCGGGTCACGAACGGCGCGGGTACAGGCTATGGCAGCGCGACTCTCTCCGGCGATGGCAGAGTGGTCACGATCACCGGGACATGGCCGGATTCGCGCGAGATGGTGATTGATGCCAACACTGGAGTCACCGACGTCTTTGGCCGGCATCCCGCGCAAACCCTCACCAGCCGGTTCCGAACCCAGGATCTGTCGCCTCCGACCGTTCTGACCGTGGACCCCGCCAATGGCGCCATTCAGATCGACGTCGGAGCGTCGATCACCCTCACCTTCTCAGAGCCGCTCTCTGAGACCACCGCCTTCGCGACTCTGATCCAGCTCAAGCAAGGCTCCACGGTGCTCCCGGGGGCAACCACTTTCATGTCCCCGAACCGGGCGGTCTTTACGCCCTCCTCGCCTTTGCCCCTAAACGGGACGTTCTCCGTGGTGGCAAACGGCGCGCGCGACCTCACCTTGAACACGCAAACCGCCGCGTTCCAAAGCGCGTTCAAGACGCTGGATACGGTTCCTCCGGTGCTGTCCCTGGCCTCCCCCGCCGCCGGTTCGATCACGAAGGTGCAAAGGCCGGCCATCACCATCGTGGTTTCTGACCCGTTGTCGGGCTTTGATGGCCCGACGGCGATCCTCCGGCTCGACGGAGCCGCAGTCTTTGCGACGTCGAGCGCCGCGGGCTTCTCGTTCACGCCGCTCGCAAATCTGGGGGACGGTCTTCATCAGGTCGAGGCCGAGGCGCGCGACCGGGGCGGCAATTCGGGTGTCGTGAGCGCTCAGTTCACCATAGACGCCACGGCTCCAGGCGAGGCCACGTTGGTTGGACTGGCCGACGGCCAGATTCTCCGCGGGACCCACACTCTGCTGGCTGCGGCCCTTGATGCAACGTCCGGGATCGCGCGCATAGAGGTCTTCGAAGGGGCGACACTTCGCGCCACACTTCAAGCTCCCGCTCTGAGCGGCGCTTTGAATACGCTGGCGCTCACCGAGGGCTCCCACATCTTCCAGGCGCGCGCGGTGGATGTCGCCGGCAATGTGGGTCCGTTCGGTCCCGTGGTTTTGGTGGTGGTCGACAACCAGGTTCTCAGCGTCAGTGTTACCGAGCCGGCTCCGGCCACCCGTGTTCAGACTTCCTTAACGGTTCGCGCCACAGCGTCAGAGGCCGTGTCGCGGGTCGAGTTCACGCTTCAGGGCCAGGTCATCACGGACTCCGTGGCGCCCCTCGAGGTCACCTTCGACGTGAGCCAGATCCCCGAGGGCGACTACGTCCTCGAGGCCCGGGCATTCACGGCGACCGCGGAATCCGCCATGGCCGTGGTCGCGGTCGCGGTCGACCGCACAGCACCTCGTGCGCTGGATCTGCCGAAAGTTCTGGCCGAGGCCGTAACGGGCGAGCCGGCGCAGGTGGTCGGCCTGGCGGCAGCGGCCGAAGGGCGGGGGTCGGTCGAGATACGCCACGTTCTGAGTGGTCTCACCGCCACGACCCCGAGCGCCCAGGACGGGAGCTTCGCCGGGCGCATTCCGGCAATCGAGGGAGATACCCTGGAGCTGATTCCGATCGACACCGCCCAAAACCGTGGGCCGCCTCTGAGCGTGACAGTTGTCGCCGCGAGCTCGTTCGAAGGGGTACCGCTTGAAGGCCTGAGACTGTGGGTTGGCGGCGATCAGGGTGTCATCGCGGACGCCTCAGGCGGGGTGTCCACCTGGTCCGATCGCTCGCCGAACCACAACGATCTCCAGCAGACCACTTCGACACGCCGTCCGCTGCTGGTGGCGGATGGGGCGAACGGGCTGAAGGCCCTGCGCTTTGACGGAACCAGCGACGCTCTGGCCTTCACGACGCGCTTGACCACGATCCGGAGTGTCTTCTGGGTCTTGAAGGACACCTCGGCCTTGTCGGATGCGTCGGAGAGGTATCTGCTCGGAGATATCGTGGGTGGGACCAGTCAGTATCACCCAGGTCGAACCCTGGACGGGACTTGGTGGGGAGAGTTTTCTTCGACTCACGTAACCAGCGGGCAGACCTGGTTGAACGGCGTGCCGATCGACGGGCGCACGACGGTCCGGTCGAAGGAATTGAGCGTGCTATCGGTGGTGACGACCGGCCCCACGATTGCCGATCTGTTGGGGAGCTATCGCGGCACGGACCGGTTCTTCCAGGGAGACATCGCCGAGGTTCTGATCTACGACCGGCCGTTGTCGGCCGGGGAGCGCCAGACGGTCGAAGAGTACCTGGTACGAAAGTACCGGCCCTACTCTCAAGCGGTGACGGCGCCGACGATCAACCCATCGGGAACGGTGTTTAGCGGTTCCACTACAGTTTCGCTTTCGACGCCCACGCCGGGCGCAACGATTCGATACACCACCGATGGTTCGACGCCGGATGAAGGATCGACGGCCTATGCCGAGCCCATCGAGATCCTGGACAGTACGACATTAAAGGCGCTCGCTACGCGTGCGAGCTACTTGACGAGCGCAGTCTCAACCGCCAGCTTTGTGCGGGCAGACCGGGCGCCGATGGTGGCTGGCCTAAGGCTATGGGTCCGTGCCGACGCCGGAATAGGCGCAAACTCCGGCAGCCACATTCCAGTCTGGTTGGACCAGTCGGGTAACCAGAATCATCTGACTCAGACGAACGGCAGCCGGCTGCCCAAGCACATTCCCGACGCCGCGAACGGCCTGCCAGCGCTCCGATTCAACGGTGTGAGCGACACCATGGCTTTCACGACTCGTCTGAGCACGATTCGGAGTGTCTTCTGGGTTCTTAAAGACGGTTCGTCGTTGACGGACTCGTCGGAGAGGTATCTCCTCGGCGACATAGTGGGAGGGACCACTCAGTACCATCCCGGCCGCACGGTGAACGGCACCTGGTGGGGAGACTTCGCATCCGGGAGCGTGACCGGGGGACAGACGTGGTGGAACGGCGTCCCGATTGATGGACGGACGACGGTGAGATCGAAGGAACTGAGCGTCCTCTCAGTCGTGACGAACGGCTCGACGATCGCGGATGTCCTGGGGAGCTATCGCGGTACCCAGCTGTTCTTCCAAGGCGACATCGCCGAGGTTTTGATCTACGACCGGCCGCTGAGCGCGGACGAACGGCGTCGGGTGGAGTCGTACTTGATGGCCAAGTACGCGGCAGGTGGAGCAGTGCAGACTCCGCGCGTTTCGCCGATGGGCGGATTCTTCACGGATTCTCGCGAAGTCACGCTCATGACGGCGAGTGTCGGAGCGGAGATCCGCTATACCCTCGATGGAAGCGAGCCGACGGAGGCTTCTCCGCTGTATGCGACGCCATTGACGTTGAATTCGACAACGACGGTCCGAGCGAGGGCGTTCAAACCGGGGCTCACCACGAGCGCGACGGTCACCGCGGCCTTCACGAAGGACACCGACTGGACCCCGAAGACGGTGGCCAATCTGAAGCTGTGGTGGCGAGCGGATGCCGGGGTTCCGGGCCAGGCTGCGGATTTCATCGAGGATCAATCGGGGAATGGTAACCACGGGATCCAGGCGTCGACACGGGTGGCGCAGATCGTGCCGAACGCCTTCGGAAACCTGCCGGCCTTCCGATTCACAGACGACGCGGTTGCCTTCACGACTCGTCTGAGCACGATTCGGAGTGTCTTCTGGGTTCTTAAAGACGAGTCGTCGTTGACGGACTCGTCGGAGAGGTATCTCCTCGGCGACATAGTGGGAGGGA
>CAZFQH010000068.1:7054-12772 GCA_964520805.1 uncultured Acidobacteriota bacterium
CAGCTGTTCTTCCAAGGCGACATCGCCGAGGTTTTGATCTACGACCGGCCGCTGACCGTCGTCGAACGCGGCCAGATCGAGACGTACCTCATGGCGAAGTATGGTGCCGCCTCGCCTGCGGGATTCACCACAGGTACAGTGAATGTCGACGTCAACCGCCTCGGTCTCGCCGTCGCCTCGCGCAACGTGACCATGGCCAGCAGCCACCCTGGCGCTTCTCCCGAGGAACGCACAAAGGTCGCCGCCACTAACGCAAGCGGTCGAGCGACCGCGGCGATGCCCGTCGGGTCGATCCTCGCCACCGTCGTGGACAACGGTACGACCTACGAGGCCACCGGCTCCTTACTCCAGGGTCAGACGATCACACTGGCGATGAACCTGCCCGCTCTCCCGACGACACTCAGCGGCAGAATACTGGCCACGGACGGCGCGACGCCGCTTCTGGGCGCCACCGTCGCCGTGGGTGCTAAGCAAAGCACCACCGACGCGAATGGTGACTACCGGATCGACGCTCCGGCCACGGGGACTCAGACCATCACAGTCACGTTCCAAGGCAACGGTAACCAGTTGTCTCGCTTGATTGCGGCCGCCGTCGAGAATACTTTCAACCACACCCACACACTGGCCCCGATCCACATCGTCCAGGTGGTGGAAGCAGGCACGGGCGCTCCGATTGACGGCGTCGCCATCAGGACGTGCGCCTTCACTAATTCCACGCAGTGCGCCGCCCTGCAAAGCTCCGATGCTCAGGGTTTCGTTCGCTTCGTCGGACAACCGACTGGACTTGGCGCGGACGCCGGCTGGCACCAGATCGAGGCCACGACGCCAGACGGGGCGCGAGCTTCCACGTCCGCCTACTTCACTCCCATCGGCCCCGGATCCGCGACACTGACCTTTGAACCGCTGGGTCGCCTGCACGGGACGGTCTCGCTTCCGGGAGGTGCCCCTGCGCCCGGCGTGGCGGTCACCGCCACCGCCGCCGATTCGGGCGTCGAGATCGCGACCACCGCGACGGCCGATGACGGAAGCTATGCCTTCTCCCGTCTCGGCGGCCATGTGGTCATGATCCGCGCCAGCATCGAGGGGGGCCTGATCGACGCCAGCCGGTTTGCCACAGTTCCCGTCGGTGGAGACCTTCAGATCGACCTCACACTCCCAGTTTCCGTGCTGGACGTGACGCTGCTGCGGGTGGGCGGAGAACCGCGGTCGGGTCAAGAGGTTCAGTTCACCGTGCGCGGTCCGCGTACAGTGACTCGCACGACCGACGCCGAGGGCAGAGTTGTGGTGAGCTTGCCGGCCGGAGTTGTCCGGGCGGTTGCCTCGACCGACCCGGAGGCCGCCGGCGACATCAAGCTCTCGCTGGGCGAGTCCGGCCAGATGACCATCCAGCAAGGGTCTCACGCCCCGGCTCAAACGATCGGGGCTTTTGGCATGTGCGCGGGAAACCGACTTGTCGCCTCCGATAGCTGCGCCTCGTCCTCGCTGAATCCAGCTCAGACCTTCTTCCACGAGTGGTTCGGGGCAGAAGGGGCGGTGAATCTCTTCCGCACGGAGTCCAACGCGTTCGGAACGTTCAAGACCGGATTACCCACGTTCAGCGTGTCCCTGGTCTACCTCCGCCAGCAGGTCTTCGTGCCGACGAGCGGGTCGTTCGCGCGAACCACAACCTGGTTCACCAATGTGTCCGACCAGCCGGTCACCATCGAGGCCACCGCGTCCGCAAGTGCGGGGATCTGCTGCAGCGCCGAGGAAGGGGAGGGCTACTTCATCCAAGAGGGGTCCTATGGCGTCGCTTATGGCTCGGGCGGACGTCTTCAGAACGACGAGGGCAACTATCGAATCGACTACACCCTCGAAATCCCGCCGCACTCGACAAGAGCCATCGTCGTTTTCACCACCGGGGCGCCTTCCCTGTTGCCATCGTTGCTCGCCGGGACCGCATCGGGTGCCATCGATGACCTCAGCAATTCGGAGCGGGTGAGCGTCGCGAACCTCACCCTCCCCCTTCTCATCACGACGACCATTGAAGGCAGTGCGCGGTCAGCCGACGGTGACGCTCTCTCCGGAGCCACGGTCTCCCTGGTCCGAGATGGCCGGTTGCTCCTGCAGACGATCACAGACGAGAACGGACACTTCTCGCTCGGCGGCTCTCTCCCTTTGGGTTCCTATTCCCTGGTGATTCTCAGCGGAAACGGCGTGGCGATTCAGGAGGTCACTGTTTCCCAAGATGGAACCATCAACCTCGGCGTCGTTCACCCCCTCACCCCGGAGGATATGGGCTCCGTACGTGTGGCTATCGAGGATGGCGCCGGCGCTCCCGTGGACAATCTGCCGGTGAGTGCGGAGGCGTTGATCCTCCCAGGTCTCGTTCCTCTGTCTCAGGCGTCGACTGATGCTACGGGCGTCGCCACCTTCGAAGAACTGATTCCGGGACTCCATCGTCTCGACACGCCGCTGGGCGCGGCTTACGCGCGCGTAGCGAGCGGCCAGGTGCGCGAGGTCAGGCTGACCCGCGGCCCGGGTCCGGCGTCGGTTTCGGGTCGAGTTCTTCTCGAAGGCGCGCCGGTGGTGGCAGCGGTGGTTGTTGGCTTGCAGTGGGACGAGGCGACGCAGCGAGACGTCGTTGTCGCTCGCGGGACGACGGACGCACAGGGCCGCTACAGCCTGGTCGGCCTGCGAGAGGGAGAGGACGTCACGGTTTACGCCTGGGAACCCCTGTTGTATCGGCTCGCAATCTACGGCTTCCATGTACAGCCGGGAGCACCGGTCACTTTCGTCGAGGATGTGATCCTCGCGACTGACGACTCCGTTGGCTCGCTGCGGATTCGAGGAATCCTGGATCCGGGCGGCGCTCCTGCGTCCTCCTACCAAGCCCGGGTGGAGATTGGGCCTTTCTCCGCCGGCGTCGTTCTCGATGATTCAGGCGAGGCGACCTTTTCGGGCCTGCCGGGAGGCAACGTGGTGGTCGTGTCTGTCACCGGACCCGCAGGGATTGGCCGCGAGACCGCTTTGCTGATCTCGCAATCTGAAACCCTGCTGAACGTGCCCGTGGGCGCTCGGGTGCTTCTGCCCGTCACGCTGCCGCCCTTCGTCTTCAGCGGGACGCTCCTATCCGAGGCGACGAACCGCTGCACGCCCTTCTGCTCCTATGGATCCGCGGCGTTCTACAACTCTATGGAGCCTTGGACCGAAGCGGGGTCGGCGAAGCAAAGCCCGGATGGGCGTGAATTGACGGTGACCTTCCAGACCTCTCCCCAGTCAGGTCAGGCATCGCCCCTTCGACTGACGCGGAGGCTCTTTGTACCCGCCGATGGCCACTTCGCTCGAATTGTCGAGGTGATCGAGAACACCGGCACTGCCCAGGAAACCGCTTCGTACTCGTTCACGACCGATGTGCTTGAGCCTCTCGGGACGGTCAGCGAGATCATGGGCGGTGGGGTCATCGACGTGAGCGATCTGGGCGCTGTTTGGAGGTCGGACCAGCCCACCGGCGAAACCGTCGGGCGTGTCATCCGCGGGGCGAACGGCCTGGCTCCTTCGTGGGTGAATGATTTCGACTACGGCACTGGTCGCGGGATCTCGCCCACCTGGCATGAGCTGGCCTTAAACCCGGGCCAGAAGATCGCCTTCATGTCTTTCGTCGTGTTCGATCGCGGGCCTTCCGCGGATACGGTCGTGGACCGGGTTCAGGCGCTGATCGATGTCACGGATCCTCAGGCACTCCACGGGCTCACAGCCGCGGACCTTGCCCTGATCGTGAACTTCGATGTTCAGGTCATGGTTGAAGCACAGGTCGAGGGCTTCGCGCGGACTTCAAGTGGTGCTCCACTTGAGGGCGCGGTCGTGGCCATCGGTCGCGACGACACCCTTGTTGCCCAGGGTATCACCGGCGCGGGAGGCGCTTTTTCTGTGGCGGTCAGCGGATCTGTGGGAACGTATCGGATCGTGTTCGTCTCGGGCGCGCATTTCTTCGAGGGGACCCTCGCGATCTCGGAGAACGGAACTGTTTCGCTCGGCCAGCTGCAGGCCCTTGAGGCGGCCGACCGGGGGAGTGTGCGCGTGCTGATCGAGGACGGATCCGGCGCGCCGGTCAATGGGCTGTCCCTCACCGCGCGGAACAGTTCGTTCTTCGGCTTGGATCCTCCGGCCGAGGGCACGACGGATTCGCAGGGAACGGCGGAAATTGAGGGGCTCATTCCCGGCCTGAATCGGATCGACACCCCCCTCGGTCCGGCTTTCGCGAGGGTGGTTTCAGGGACGGAAGCTGAAGTGCGAATCCAGCGGGGCCCAGGTCCATCCGCCCTCTCTGGTCGCGTGACGTTGAACGGGCTTCCCGTCTCGGGGGCTGTTGTGGTGGCGAGGCAGTATGACTCCATCTCCAGCACCGACGTCGTGGTGGCGCGCGCCACCTCCGATGGTTTGGGGAGATACTCCCTCAGCGGGCTCCGCGACGGCGACGCCGTGTACATCTATGCGTGGGATCCCGACAGCTATCGTCATACGAGTTCGGGCTTCTACATAGAGGCCGGCGTAGCACACCTTCCAGGGCAAGACCTCCCACTCGCAACTGACGTGGAGGTCGGCTCAGTCCTGGTCAATGCGTTCATCGAGGGCAGCGTCACGCCCGCCGCAGGATACTCAGCGAAGCTGTCGTTGAGATCGTGGCCATTCTCGGTCGACCTCATTCTGGATGCGTCAGGCCAGGTCAGAGTGACGGGACTTCCCGGCGGCAATCAGATCATCGTGGAAGTTACAGGGCCCGGGGGTGTGGGGCGTGAACTCGCGGTCACGACAGCGCAGATGCAGTCGCTCGTAGACGTGCCCGTTGGCGACCGAGTGGCGCTACCTGCAACACTCGGACCGTTTCTGTTTGACGGCTTTGTGTCCGGCGACCGCTATTGCTCGTTCTTCTGCCTCGATTCCTGGGCGCAGATCGGTGACGCCTACGAGCCGTGGACCGATCTGGGCTCGGGGGTACGGTCCGCTGACGGACGGGAGCTGACGGCCATTTTCTGGAACACGGCGCTTAGCGGGAGCGAAACCGACCTACGCCTCACTCGAAGAGTGTTTGTGCCCGAGAGTGGAGGATTCGTCCGGCTTGTCGACGTCTTGGAGAATATGGGTACGGATGCCGCCACAGGATCGCGGACGCTGTCGACGCGGGCGGATGCGGCAGGAGGCACGCTGACCGAACTTCTCGACGGAGTTGTGGACGGAACAGACACAGCCTTCGTCCTTCAGAGCGATCAGGCCACCTCCGAGACCACCGGGTTCATAGTTCGCGGTACGACCGGTAGGATGCCGTCCTCCTCTCAGGTGTATTGGAGCAGCACAGGCCAGGGGGCGACGTTCGATTGGGGCGATCTCTCCCTCGAACCCGGGCAGAAGGTGGCCTTTATGCACTTCGCGGTCTTCGACCGCGGCCCAGGTGCGGCCACCGTCGTCTCCCGCATCCAGGCCCTTGTGAATCTCACCGACCCCGACGCACTCCGAGGCCTCTCCCCCGAGGATCGTGCCCTCATCGTGAACTGGATCCTCCCCTGATGCCTCTGAGAATGCACTTCCCACGGCCGTCGCTGCCTCGCCGCGCGATCGCCCTGCTTCTGAGCTGGGTGGTCCCGGGTAGTTCGGCGTGGGCGCTGACGCCGCCCAGGCCGGTCGCCGCGGCCGCCGTCTCCGCCCCAGCACCTCTGACTCCTCCGGCGGATTTCGAAGAGC
>CAZFQH010000069.1:0-12544 GCA_964520805.1 uncultured Acidobacteriota bacterium
CGATGGGCGAAGGCGGCAAAGGACTTGGGCCATCGCGGACCGGCGGCCGGGTGATTCGTCGCGGCGCCCCCACCGTGTGGAACTCGGCATTCAGCCAGACCCAGTTCTGGGATGGCCGGGCCAGGGATCTCGAGGACCAGGCGAGGAATCCCATCACCGCTCCCGAGGAGATGGGGGAAACCGACGCCAATCTCTCGGGGGAGATCGCCACCCTGCCCGAGTACCAGGAGATGTTCGATCAGGCGTTCGGCGGCCACATGGGGTCGTCCATCAGCCTCCAGAATGTCACCAAAGCGATCGCCGCCTTCGAGCGCACCCAGCTCTCGTCTCGATCGCCCTTTGATCGTTATGCGGCCGGGGATCGAACCGCCCTCACGGTTTCGCAACGACGCGGGTTTGACATCTTCCGATCGGGTCAGGCACGTTGCTTCGAGTGCCACGCCCTTCCGGCGTTCTCGAGTCCCGATTTCAAGGTGATCGGTGTTCCCAAGCTCGATGACGAGGCCGAGGATCGAGGTCGAGGCGATATGGCCGGCAGTCCCCGTCTGCGCGGCGCGTTCAAGGTTCCCACTTTGCGGAACGTGGCTCTCACCGCGCCGTACATGCACAACGGGCGGTTCGCTACGCTTGAGGAAGTGGTTGACTTCTACGCGAAGGGTGGCGGGCCCGGCCTCGGCGTGCCCACACCGAATCTCGACGACAAGATTCGCCGCATGGATCTCACCGCTCAGCAGCGCGCCGATCTGGTTGCGTTCATGAATGCTCTCACCGACGAGAGCGCCCTCGCCGACTCTCCCCGTCGTGTGCCTTCCACCCTGCCCGTCGTTGGCCGGCTTGCTCACCCGGCCCGCGCGGCCGCGGCCCGTTTCAACGTGGGACTGGGTCGCAAGATCACGCCGGTAGTCGGAGAGTTCGTGGTCAATCCCGGGCAGTCGATCCAGGAAGCAGTGGATCGCGCAGCCCCAGGTTCGGTGGTCCGCGTGCAGCCCGGGACCTACCACGAGACGATCACGGTCGACACCGACAAGATCACGCTCGTGGGCGGCGACGGGACGGCGGCGACCCGGCCGGTGCTCGATGGGCAGCGATCCCTTTCGGACGCGGTCATCGCCTCCGGCCGCGACTTCACCATGAGCAACTTCGAGGTCCGCCACTACACGGGCAACGGTGTTGTCGCGCAAGAGACGGTCAACGTCACGATTCAGGACCTCAAGGTCGAGGACACCGGGCTCTACGGGGTCTATCCCGTCCGTTCGTCCTTCGTGAAGGTGCTGCGGGTCGAGGTGATCGGCGCTCGGGACGCCGGGATCTACGTCGGGCAATCGAAGGGCATCGTGGTCGAGGATTGCGTCGCCCACGGCAACGTCACCGGCATCGAGATCGAAAACTCGGTCGACGCACGCGTCGAGCGCAACCACGTCTACAACAATACCGGCGGCATTCTCGTGTTCGCTCTACCGGGAAATCCTTCCAAGGAAGCCAGACGTACCCGCGTAGCGAAGAATCGGATCATCGGGAACAACCATGTGAACTTCGCCGATCCTTCGGCGATTGTGGCCAAGGTCCCGGTGGGCGGCGGTGTCTTCATCCTGGCGGCGGACGACACCGAAGTGACCGAGAATGAGATCCGCGACAACCACTCCTTTGGCGTGGCCGTGCTGGGCCTCGAAAGCCTCTTCCCGGGTCAGGGCCCATTCGATGTCGGGGCCTTCTCCGACCGGACCCGCGTTCACGCGAATCAGTACGCGGGGAATGGCGGGCAGCCGGACAAGGCGCTCGTCGCCGCGGGGCTTACGGGTGCCGACCTGATCTGGGACGTCACCGGTGCGACGAATGTGTGGAACGAACCCGGAGCGACCACCGCGGTGCCAGTTCTCGACGAGCGCTGGCCTTCGCTCGTTCGGCGCGCGGCATTTCAGGCGCTGATCCGCATCAAGAATCGCTGACCTTGCCGTGCCGGATCAGGTCCACGAACTGCTGAATGTCTACGATGCCGCGGGCGTCGTGGTCGGATCGATGGCGCGGGGCGAGGCCAAGGCCCGAGGGCTCGCCGCGGGGGCGGTGCAATTGCTCCTGGTGAGCGAGGACGGGAAGATCCTGCTCCAGCGCCGACAGAAGGACAAAGAGAACGGCGGCCTTTGGGACAAGAGCGTCGGGGGCCACGTGCAGGCAGGCGAGACCTTCGATCAGGCTTTGATCCGCGAGGCCAACGAGGAACTGTTCGGCCGCGCGGATGCGGACCGGGTGGCGATCGTGGGTTCGCTGGATGAAGCCGCCGCGGGATACGACGTCCGCGTTCGGCACATTCGCACCGAGTGGGGGCTGCGGGATATTCGCTACGCGGCGCCCCCGGGTCGCGAGGTCATCAACGTGACGTACCACGCCGCCCTGTACCTGGGCCGCACCACGCTGAGGGAATCGGACTTCGCACCCCAGGCCGAAGAACTCGCCGACCTTGCCTACTTCGACCCCGCAGTGATTGACCGGATGCTGCTCGGCGGCGAACTGGCCCCGAACATGGGCTTCCTATGGTTCGCCCTCGGCGGCACCGCGGTGCGCTAGCGGCTGCGCGCTCGCGATGCTGCGGCGGACTTCCGCCACGGGCTGCTTGGTCAGCGCTGGGCCTCGGCGCCCTGGCCGTGCCGCGTGAGGATCTTCTCGAGTTCTCCCGACTTTTTCAGTCCTTCCAGGTACTCATCGAGCGGCGCCTTGAGATCGCTGTCTTTGCGCATCGCGATTCCGTAGGTCGTCTCGTTCACCCGCGCGGCCACGCGGAGGGCGCTGTAGATCGCACTGACCGGGGCGCCGACCTCAGCGCGGGACTCCATCAGCGTGTAGTCGGCCTCACCTTCCGTAACCGCGGTGTAGCCCTCAAGGACGAACTTGGTGAGGAGAATCTCCGGGTTGAGGTTCAGGGCCTTCAGCCGCTCGAGGTGGCTGGAGCCCTCGATGACCGCCACCTTCTTGCCCTTCAGGTCGGTCATGGATTTGATCTTGCCGTCGGGGCGCACCGCAGCCACGTCCCATTGAAGAATGTAGGGAGATGAGAAGGATGCGATTTCCAGACGCTTCTGGGTGATGGCGAAGGAACTAGCTGCCACATCGCCCTCTCTGCGGTCGAGGGCGGGGATGAGCCCGCCGTAGCCCGAGAGTTCGGGCTGGATCCTGAGCTTGACTCCGAGCTTCTCCGCGAAACCCTTCATCAGGTCGAGATCGACCCCCTTGAAGTGCTCGGGGTCATGCATGTCCTTCAGGCTTTTGCCGAGCTTGCGCATGGCCTCGACGTCCACCGCCATGAAGCTGTCCTCGATGAGAGGGAAGGTCACGACGACCAGCACACCGCGCGCCTTCACGTCGGCCAGATCGCCGGCCACAGCCGGTTGAGGGGACCACAGAAATCCCGCGAGGGCGAGGGCCGGGATTGAGGGAGTGTTTCGTCTCATGCCCCGCAGTCTATACGTCCAAAAATTTGGACGCTACCGGTTTAGCTTGCTAGCGCTAGCGCACTTCCCAGGTCTCGGGGCCGCGCAGAAGTTTGCCCAGATCTCCCTTGCCCTTTTGGCTCACCACCTGCTGAATCTGACCGTTCACCAGATCCTCGTACGAGGCCGCATCCACCGCACGCAGGACGCCGACCGGAGTGGGGAAGCCGGGCCGGGTATCCATACTGGCCAGCATGTAGGCGTAGGCGGGGGACGGATGCTGCTCGTTGTGAACCAGCAGATCGGCTTCGGTCGCCCCTTCGCCGATCGTGACCACTTCGATGTCGAAGCCGTTCTGGCGGATGCCCTTGTTCTTCGCCTTGCCGAAGATCAGGGGCTTGCCGTGCTCGAGGAAGAGAACATGATCGTCGCGCACGTCCTTCTCGGCGATCGCGTCCCACGCGCCGTCGTTGAAGATGTTGCAGTTCTGCAAGATCTCCGTGAACGCGGTTCCCTTGTGGGAGGCCACCCGCTTGAGCGTCGACTTCAGATGAGGCTGGAAGACGTCGACGGAGCGGCAGACAAACGTAGCGCCCGCGCCGAGGGCCAGAGCAAGAGGTGCAAAGGGCCGGTCCACGGATCCGAAGGGCGTCGACTTCGCCTTCTTGCCGATCTCCGACGTAGGCGAATACTGACCCTTGGTGAGGCCGTAGATTTTGTTGTTGAAGAGCAGGACCTTAAGACCCACATTCCGGCGGATCATGTGGATCGTGTGGTTGCCGCCGATCGACAGGGAGTCGCCGTCCCCCGTGGCCACCCACACCTCGAGATCGGGCCGGGCCAGCTTCAGGCCGGTGGCGACCGCAGGGGCACGCCCGTGAATGGTGTGGAAACCGAAGGTGTTCATGTAGTACGGGAACCGGCTGGAACAGCCGATGCCCGACACCACGGCGAACTTCTCACGCGGAATCCCGAGTTCGGGGAAAACCGACTGAACCGCGGCGAGGATTGCGTAATCGCCGCAGCCGGGGCACCAGCGGACCTCCTGGTCGGTCTGAAAGTCTTTGCGGGTCAAAGGCACCTGTGCGTTCACTTCATCACCTCAAGAACTTTCTGCTCGATTTCCGACTGTTTGAACGGCTTGCCTTCGACCTTCGAATACGAGATCGCGTCGACCAGATAGGTGCCCCGCAGAATGAACGCGAGCTGGCCGAGGTTGATCTCGGGGACCAGCACCTTCTTGTAACGCTTCAGCACCTCACCCACATTCTTCGGCATGGGATTGAGGTGCCGCAGGTGGACGTGGCCGACCTTGTGGCCCTTGGACCGCAGCGCCAGCAGAGCGGCGGTGATCGAGCCGTAGGTAGAGCCCCAGCCCACGATGACGACGTCGCCTTCAGGATCGCCCGCGGGAACGACATCGGGGATGTCCTGGACCACGCCCGCGACCTTCGCGGCGCGCAGGCGGACCATCTTGTCGTGGTTGGCCGGCTCGTAATTGATATTGCCGGTGACGTCCTGCTTCTCGATGCCGCCGATGCGGTGCTCTAGACCGGGGGTGCCGGGCACGGCCCAGGGTCGGGCCAGGGTAGCGGTATCGCGCATGAAGGGTTTGAAACCCTCGGGATCCTTGCGGAAAGTCGCGGGGAAGGAAGGCAACTCGTCGGGCGAGGGTACCTTCCAGGGCTCGGCGCCGTTTGCGAGGTAGCCGTCGGACAGGACGATGACCGGGGTCATGTACTTGACCGCGATACGGCAGGCCTCGAGGGCCACCCAGAAGCAGTCGCCCGGCGTCGCGGGGGCGAGGACGGGCAGGGGGGCCTCGGAGTTGCGTCCGAAGATGGCCTGAAAGAGGTCGGCCTGTTCGGTTTTCGTGGGAAGGCCGGTGGAGGGGCCGCCGCGTTGTATGTCGACGACCACAAGAGGCAGTTCGACGGCGATGGCGAGACCGATGGCTTCCATCTTCAGGGCCATGCCGGGGCCGGAGGTGGTGGTCGTGGCGAGGCAGCCGCCGTACGACGCGCCGATCGCCGAGGTGACGGCCGCGATCTCATCCTCGGCCTGAAAGGTGATGACCCCGAAGCTCTTGAACATCGAGAGTTCGTGCAGGATGTCCGAGGCGGGCGTGATCGGGTAGGACCCGAGGAACAGGGGCAGGCCGCAACGTTCGGCCGCCGCCACCAGACCCATCGCGAGGGCGGTGTTGCCGGAGAGGTTTCGATAGGTGCCGGCCGGCAGGCGGGCGGGGGCCACTTCATAGGCGGCGGTTTGGTAGGCCTCGGTGGCGTCGCAGTACGCATAGCCCGCCCGCAACGTGAGCTTGTTGGCCTCGGCCACCTGGCCCTTGAACTTGGAGTCGATCCATCGGAGGGTTCCGTCCATGGACCTTCCAAAGAGCCAATAGCACATTCCGAGCGCGAAGAAGTTCTTCGATCGGTCGACCGATTTGGCGTCGAGACCAGTGTCCTTGGTGGCGGCCTTGGTGAGCTTCAGAAGATCGACGGGGAACACCCGATAGCCCGCGAGCGAACCGTCCTCAAGAGGGTTGCTCGTGATCTTCGCCTTCTTGAAGTCGACTTCCGTGAAACTGTCGGAGTTGACAATCAGGATGCCGCCGGTTCTGAGGTCGGCGATATTGGTTTTGAGCGCCGCGGGATTCATGGCGATCAGAACGTCGACCGCGTCGCCCGGGGTGTGGACCTCGCTGGAGGAGAAGTTGACCTGGAAGCCCGAAACGCCGGGAAGGGTCCCCTGGGGGGCCCGGATCTCGGCCGGGAAGTCCGGAAACGTCGATAGGTCGTTGCCGAAAAGGGCGGCCGTGTTCGTGAACTGGCTGCCCGTCACCTGCATTCCATCGCCCGAGTCACCGCAGAAGCGGATGACCGCGCTTAGGAGCTGTTCGCGTTTGGTTCCGCTCACCGCTTCCGGGGGGGCAATAGCCGTTGACATGTTTCTTCCCTTCGTTGGTCGTTTCGAGGCCGGGAGTCTACGACGGCGGGCCGTGGGGTCGCGCATGGTCCGTTTGCCTCATCGCTTCGAACGCTCGTTGCGGGTGCTGCTGGTATCTTCAAGGGTCTCCCGATGAACGCTGTCACCCTCAAAGCCCTGGCCCAGTTTCCTCAGCAGCTCGAGGCCTTCTACGAGGCGATTCCGCACGAGTACAAGCTGTGGGTTCCTCCTTCCTGGGAGGGGATTCCAGGCGAACGTTTCACGGCACTCGAACAGGTCTGTCATGTACGCGATATCGAGATCGAGGGCTATCAGGTGCGAATCAATCGCAGCCTTTTGGAGGAGAATCCCTTCCTGCCCTCCATTGAGGGTTACGATCTGGCGCGCGAACGTGACTATGCGGCTTCGAGTGCGGCGGAGACTCTGGACTCGTTTCGCAAGGCCCGGGCGGCCACGGTCGAACGGCTCGCGGACCTCGGCCCGGATCAGCTCGCGCGGCCCGCGACCTTCGAAGGATACGGTCCGGTCACGATCCGTGGCCTGGCGCATTTTCTGTGCAGTCACGACCTTCAGCATCTCTCCGGGCTTCAATGGCTCCTGGGGAAGATCCGCGCATGACGCCGGAGGCCAATTCTCCGCCCTGTCCCTGATCGTGGGCCCCGCGATCATGACGAACGCCTGCTCGAACCTGCCCCGTGGCCACCCCGCAACTCGGCGCCCGCGGTTGATAACGTCGGGGAATGAGCGAAACCACCGACTATCCCTTCGCCGATCTCGCACTTTCCCGGCGCCTCGAGCGGGCCGAGGCGCAAAGCAACATCGACTTCGTGGAGGCGCGGGCCCGCGCGTTTCCCGCAAAGCCGCGCCCGGCACCTGGAGGTCGCGGGTGCCCACGCCATGTTCGATGGCACAGACTCGCCGTTGACCCAGACTTTCGGTCTCGGCATGGAGCAGGTCGTGACCGCGGCGCAGATCGAGCGCCTGGAGGAATTCTTTCAGGACCTGAACGCGCCGGTCTTCCATGAGTGCAGCCCGCTCGCCGATCCTTCGGCGGTCGCGCAGTTGAACGAACGGAGCTACGAACCGTTCGAGTTCACGAGCGTGATGTTCCGGCCCATCGTCAGGCGGCCCCGTGGAGGCCAATCAGGGCCGGGTCCGGGCTCGCCTTGCGGGTGCCGAGGAGAACGAGCTTTGGGCCGAGACTTCAGCCCGGGGCTGGAACGAATCGCCGGAGATTTCCGCCTTCATGCTGAGCTTCTCGCGGGTGAGCGCCATGAAAACCTCTGGTCACTCATTCCTCGCTGAAATCGACGGCGAGGCTACGTATACTGCCCACGCGGCATCCATACAGGTGTCGAAGTCCCCAGGAGTTCCCATGCTTATTGGCCGCGTCGAAGACGTCAAGCCCTCCGAGATCACCCCGGAGTCGCTGTACATGAACCGTCGGGCCTGGATCGCCAGTGCGGCTTCAGGGGTCGCACTGAGCGGTCTCGCTCATGGAGTCCAGGCTCAGGAGCCCGCGGCCATCGGCAAACCCTATGGGCTTCAGCCAGACGACAAGCCCACGCCGTGGACCGACGTGACCACCTACAACAACTTCTACGAGTTCGGCACCGACAAGTCCGACCCCGCCAAGAACGCGAAGAACTTCAAGACCAGTCCCTGGACGATCACGGTCGATGGGCTGGCCGGCAAGCCCGGGAAGTTCCTCCTGGAGGACTTCATCAAGCCCTCGACCGTCGAGGATCGGATCTACCGCCATCGCTGCGTTGAGGCGTGGTCCATGGTGGTGCCCTGGCGTGGCATTCCCCTTGCCGATGTCATCAAACGGGCCGAGCCGATGGCGAGCGCCAAATTCGTCGCCTTCACGACCCTGATGGACCTGCGTCAGATGCCGGGCCAGGCGCTGGGCGTTCTCGACTGGCCCTACACCGAAGGCCTGCGCATGGACGAAGCTCTTCACCCGCTCACTCTGCTTGCGACCGGTGTGTACGGACGTCCCATGCCCAACCAGAACGGCGCGCCGATTCGCCTGGTCGTTCCCTGGAAGTACGGATTCAAAGGCATCAAGTCGATCGTGCGGCTGACCTTCGTGGAGAAACAGCCGAAAACCGCCTGGAACATTTCGGCGCCCCAGGAATACGGCTTCTATTCGAACGTGAATCCCGCGGTGGACCACCCACGCTGGAGTCAGGCGAAAGAGCGACGCATCGGCGATTTCCTGCGCCGCCCGACCCTTCCCTTCAATGGCTACGCCGACCAGGTCGCGTCGCTCTACGCGGGGATGGACCTCAAGAAATTCTACTGACGCCGGTGCGGGAGCCGCGCGGTTTCGGGGCAGCGCTGATCCTCGCCTCGGCCCTGCCCGCGGCTTACGCGATCTATGCCCTCGCCTCCGACATCCTGAGGGGCACTCGGCTCTTCGGGTCCAACCCGGTCAAGGAAGGGGAGCACTTTCTGGGCGAGTGGATACTGCGATTCCTCGTCGCGACCCTCGCGATCACCCCCCTGCGGCAGATCCTCAAATGGAACTGGCTGGCGCGACATCGACGGACCCTGGGGCTTTTCGCTTTCGCCTACGGCGTGATGCATTGGCTGGTGTACATCCTGCTCGACATTCAGCTCGACGTTCAGGAGATGGTGGCCGATGTCACGAAGCGCCCGTACATTCTGGTCGGTTCGCTCTCGTTGCTGTTGATGCTGCCTCTCGCACTCACCTCGACGAAGAAGATGATCGCGCGCCTCGGCGGCCGCAACTGGAACCGGCTTCACAAGCTCGTCTACGTCTCGGCCGTTCTCGGCGTGATTCACTTCTGGATGTCGGTCAAGGCGGACATCGGTGAGCCGCTCTTCTTCGCCGCCTGTTTCACCGCCTTGTTCGCGTATCGACTCTGGATGTGGAAGCGGACCCCGCGAGCGCGCTGACCCGACACTCCTTGCCCCCCTGCCTCTGATGTGGGAACCTGAAGGCTCACACTCTCAAGGAGATGCCATGAAGCAATTGGGTGGATTCACGACTTTTTGCTGCTGGCTGTCGGCTTTTGGTTTCGCCGCTGCGATCCTTTACTCGCTGTTGCACTTTCTGAGCGGAGGTTTCGGCAGCCTCATCGAGTTGGCGCTCGTCGCCGCCCTCGCTGCTTTCTTCCTGTCTGCAGCCGCCCCCGCCATCCAGAAACGCATCGTCGGATTCCTGGGTGTTCTTCCCGTTCTGTTCATGGGCGGCGGGGCTCTCGTCGCCGTCATGGCCCTGTCGGGCCGCATCATCGTGGGCTCCCTCAATCCCAACTCCTATGCGGACCCCGAGGCCTCGGTCTGGCTCGCCATTCTGGGTCCGGCCGCTCTGTGGCTCGTTTTCGCGGGAGTCACGGCGGGGCGCGCCCGGTTGTGGACGCGCGATTTGTCCACACTCGCAACCCTCGCCGGCGTGGGCCTCGTCCTCGCCTGTCTTTCCGCCGTCGTGCCGGTGGCCATCCTCTCCATTGTGGCGACCCTTCTCGCCGCCTGCCTGCCCGCCTTCCTCGTACTGGTCGCGACGCGGCATGGTAGCGGCCCCTCCGCCCTCCGCATCGCCCTCGCGACCGTGCTGCCGATTGTCCTCCTGATGCTGGCGTTCAATGTTCACGCCTCGCGAGGCCTCGCGGTACGGGAGGCCGCCTGGCTCCCGGAGGTCGCCGCTTATCGGGTTCGTGTTTCCGCGCTGCGCATGCCCGTGCTTCGCGGCGCGGCCGGGGATTGCAACGCCTACGACGGCTATCGGCCCGCGATGGAGGCGACGAATTCGTTCGCCTCTCTTCTCCCCGAATTCTCGACGGCCGGGCTCGGCGACCCATTGGCACCCATTCCCGGGAAGGTCCTCGCGGTCCTCGAGACCCACGCCCCGCTGATCCAGCGATTCCGCGAGGCCACGCGCTGTGCTCGGGTGGATTTCGGGGAGGATTACGATCAGATTCCGAATCCGGTGTTCGCACCCGCCAGTCTCATCTCGCACCTCACCCTGGTTGCGGGTCACCAGAAAGCACAAGCGGGCGACGTTCGCGCCGCCTCCGAACACTATCTGGATGTGGCCCGCTTCGGGGCCGATCTGGAGTCGCAGGGAGCGAACCTCATTCAGTCTCTGATGGGCCGCTCGATTCGCGACATGGCTCTGCGAGCCCTGGGGTCGTTGGTGGTGGGGAAAGATCTGGACGCCGCCGAGCGGGAGCAAGTCGTTCAGGAGTTGCTGCATCTCGAGGCGACGCCCCCTTCACTTTCAAAGGGCTTCGCCGGTGAACGGCTTTCTTTGTTCCGCTCGGTCCGCGGCGGCGCATTCGCGGTCTGGGAGCAGGGGGCCTTGCCGATTGTGAATGCGGTCGCTGGCCGACCGGTGGCTCTTCGCTTGCTCGAGGCCGAGGGTCTGCTGGCGGAGACCAGCGAGGCCATCGACATGCCCGACTTCGAAGCTGCCGCCCGCAGGATGGCGGACATCGAGTCCCGAACCGCGGCGGCGTGGCCCGGCTCCCTCTTGTCGATCTTCGTCCCGAATGGCCGGCCGCTTCGCGATCAGCTGGACGTCGCGAAGGCCCACCACGCCCTCATCCAGCTGGCCCTTCGGATCGAAGGCTTACGCTCCAAAGATGGGCGCTACCCCGCCGCAGTGGAAGGCCTCCCTCTTGATCCCTTTCTGCCGTCCGGGACCCTCCAGTATTCAGTGACGGGCGAGGGGACGGGTTATCGGATCTGGAGCGCCGGGCCCGACCGTCAGGACAACAAAGGCAACGGCCAGTGGCAGCGCGGTGAGGGCAGCCAGGACATCGTCCTCGAGCGAAAGCCCGCTATTTGAGGATCGTCTCCGTGGTGCGCAGAGCCGGATAGAACTCCGGGGCGGGGGACTGGCCAAGGACGGGATCCAGAATGTTCCAGGCCATCAGGCCGTCGTCGGATCGCGGATCGAGGAGCAGGAAGGCGAGCCGGGCCAGGGGCTGGTCCATCGGGATCACCAGAGCGCCTTCGCGCAGGCTCTCCTCGTGGGGCTGCCAGGCGCCGGTGAGGGTGCGCAGCTTGTGGCCCTCGAACTCGCGTTCCTCGAGCGTGGAAGATTCGATGCGGAAGCGCTCGACCTTGATCGTCGCTGCCGCCTCGGTCTGGAAGAACTTCACGCCATGGGCCTCGAGCCGGTCGATCACCGACGACATCAACAAGGCCACCGGGTTTCGCGGGCGTCCGAACGGAGGGCCTGGCCGAGCCGGGGCGGCGGTGGCCGGAGCGGACCAAGCAGGATCAGGGGCCGCGATCACAAAGGCCCGCGGAGCGATGCTCGTCTCGGTGCCTTCGATCAGACCATGGTGGGGCATGACCTCAATGTTTTCGCTGCCATTCACCCGGCGTCGCAGGGGCCGATCCGGCACGTAGGGATTTCGTTCCTCCACCGTGGTGGCGAGGACAATGGGCACCGGTTCCCCCACCTGAACGAGCCGGCCCCGCACGGCCTGGGGCTGGCCGATGATGGACTCGAGGTCGGCGTCCGTGGTCACCTTGCGGATGGCCTCGCCTTTCCGAGCCGCGAAGTTCACGATCTCTTCCACGAAACGGTAGGCCGCCTTGATCCGATCCTCGAAGGTCGCGTAGGAGTAGGTCTCGGAGAGGATGCCGATGCGGTTTCGCAGGCCGAAGTAAGTGTGCGTGTAGCGGGGCTTGTAGAGGTCGAGATCGCCGTACCAGGCGCGCACACCGCCGCGGTTCGCCGCACCGCCGTAGTAGAAGAAGTCCCACTGATGTTTCTGCTTGACCGCGCGGGTGACGGCGGGGAAGAGTTCATCGCGCAGGAGGCGGGTGATTCCCGTCGAGGTGTTGGGATTGCCCGGCCCTTCGTAGGTCAGGTAGTAGCCGTGATCGCTGCCATTCGTGGTGTGCAGATCGATGTTCACGTGCGGGTCGTATTCGTTCAGAAGACGGGCCAGCGACCGGGCCTCGGCGGTCTCCAGCTTCATGCCGTCGCGATTGAGGTTCAGACCCTGCGCATTGGGCCTCGTTCCCATGCCGCCGATGGGGCCGTGCTGCGCCCCGCGGTTGGTCAGGTTGACCCGTTCGTTGCCGTCGGCGTTGTAAATAGGGGCGATCAGCAGGACAACATCGCGCTGCCATTCTGCGCGCTCTCCTTTGGCGATCGAGCGGAGCAGGGCCAGAAGGGCCTCTTT
>CAZFQH010000070.1:0-6434 GCA_964520805.1 uncultured Acidobacteriota bacterium
GGCGTGACACACCGATCGATGGCACGGCGCCGATGTACCTGCTTGGCTACGGTTCCTACGGCTATCCCTATCCCGTCTCCTTTGTCTCGCATCGTCTATCGCTTCTCGACCGGGGGTTCGTCATTGCCCTCGCTCATGTTCGCGGAGGCGGAGAACTGGGCAAACCCTGGCATGACGCGGGACGCATGGCGACAAAAATGAATACGTTCACGGACTTCATTGCCTGCGCCTCTTTTCTGATCGAGTCCCGCTACAGCTTGAGTGACCGGTTGGTGATGGAAGGAGGTTCGGCGGGCGGTTTGCTCATGGGCACGGTCTCCAACCTGCGGCCCGATCTGATGAAGGCGGTGATCGCCAAAGTCCCTTTCGTCGACGTCATCAATTCGATGCTGGATGAAGATCTGCCGCTCACCGTGGCGGAGTTCGAAGAATGGGGCAACCCGAAATTCCCCGAACAGTACAAGGTGATGCGGGCCTATTGCCCGTACAGCAATCTGGAACGGAAGGCCTACCCGGCGATCCTCCTCCGGAATTCGTTCAACGACTCACAGGTGATGTACTGGGAGGCCGCCAAGTACACCGCGAAACTGCGAACGCTTAAGACCAATGAGACCCCCCTTCTACTGAAGACGATGATGAGCGCCGGCCACGGAGGGGCGTCGGGCCGCTACGACGCTCTGCGTGAAACCGCCGCCGACTACGCGTTCATCCTGTGGCAGGTCGGAGCCGCCTGAGGTCAAGGGCGGCCACAAGGGCCGCCCCTACATCCTCGCAGGGGCGCCGACATCGCCGCGCGCGATGACGCCAATGGGTTACCCGGTTGCGCCGAAAACACGGACGCCCTATTCTCCCCGCCCAATAGTGGGCGCGGGCTCTTCCCGCCCCGATGTAATCACGGGCCTTAGGGCCAATCCAGAAGGAGAATGAGAGAAATGCGCGTTAAGAAGACGTTCATGCTGGCTGCCGCCCTGCTCGTGTTGAGCTTCACTCCGGGCTTCGCGAAGTCCGCCGACGACTACAAGTTCAAGGTGTACAACAACACCAAAGTGCGGATCAAGGAAGTGCTTGTCTCCGAAAACGGCAAGAAGTGGGGCTTCTTCGACATTGGCAAGGGCATCGCGGCCGGAGCTACGGTTGAACTCGTCTGGTCCGCGAGCACCGACAGCGCGAGCTGCGGGTGGTACTTCAAGGCGGTTTGGGCGGACGGCGACGAGTCCGACCCTGCGGAGTTTGATTTCTGCGAGAAGGGTCTGGTCATCGAGTTCAGCAAGTAGCCGCCCGGCAGGGGTGCTGAGAAATCAGCACCCCGCCGCGTAAACCGCCCCGCGACGATAGCGGCGGGCCCACGCATTCCGCGCCCCTTCGGTAGAGTCGGGTCTCAAACCGTTCAAGGAGCAGGAAACCATGACGCTCAGCCCCGCCTTTCTTTTCGCCCTCGCCGCCCCCGTCTTCACCGCGACGGATCTCCACTCGCTCAAGCGGCTGGCCGATCCCCAGATATCGCCGGACGGAAAGTGGGTTTTGTACCAGCAGACCACCATCGAGCTCGGCAAGAGTCGCAACACCGACCTCTTCATCATGCCCGCAGGTGGAGGCACACCCCGCGCGCTGACCGCGCACCCGAAAGGGGACGTGCAAGGTCGCTTTTCGAAAGACGGCCGCCAGATAGCATTTCTTTCCTCCCGGGACGGGGCGCCACAGGTGTACCTTCTAGACCTCGCGGGCGGAGAAGCGCGGCGCGTCACGAACCTCTCACAAGGCGTCGCCAACTTCCGATGGGCCGGTGCGGACGCTCTAGTGGTCGTGAGCGATGTCCATCCTGCGTGCACGGGAGCCGACTTCGACGTTTGCACGCAGAAGAAGGTGGAGGAGAAGGGCAGCGCAGTCCGCGTCTACGACAAGCTGTTCGTGCGCCACTGGGATACCTGGGAAGACGGTCTGCGCTCCCACATCCTACGGGTGGACGTGAAAACGGGCCGGGTCACCGACCTCACCCCGGGCGACGCGGATGTTCCGCCCTATCCAGGGCCGAACGACTTCGACGTGTCTCCGGACGGGACCGAACTCGCGTTTGGGCGCAACGACGACAAGGACGAGTCGACCTCGACCAACTCCGAAATCTACGTGGTGCCCACGAACGGAGGGACGCCGAAAAAAATCGGCGCGGCTCCTGGGTTCGATGGTCTCCCCGTCTACAGCCCCGATGGTTCAATGATCGCCTACCACGCTCAGATGCGTGCGGGTTTCGAAGCCGACCGCTGGCGGCTCATGGTTTACGACCGAAAGACCGGGGCCACCCGCAATCTCACCGAGCCCTTCGATCGCAACGTCGACGAGATCGCATGGTCACCGGATTCGAAGACGATCTACTTCACCGCAGGCGACGGACCGCAGAATCCGCTGTTCTCCATCCCGGCCGCAGGAGGAACACCGCGCAAGATCGCGGAGGGACACCTCTCCCAGCTTTCGGTCGCGGCGGACGGGACACGCGCGATCATGGCCCAGGACGCTCTTCACAAGCCGGCCGACGTGGTCAGCATCGACCTTGCGAGCGGGAAGGCCACTCGCCTCACCACCGTAAACGACGAAGCCCTCTCCACCTTCGCTCTGCGACCCGCGGAGTCCATCACCTACAAAGGGGCGCTGGGCAAGGACGTTCAAGCCTGGATCACCAAGCCCGCGAACTTTGATCCCGCAAAGAAGTACCCGCTTCTCGTCCTCGTCCACGGCGGGCCGCAGGGCGTCTGGGGCGATTCCTGGAGCAACCGCTGGAACCCTCAGCTATTCGCGGGAGCGGGATTCATCGTTTTCGCGCCAAACCCGCGCGGCTCGACCGGCTTCGGCCAGGCCTTCACCGACGACGTGACCAAAGACTGGGGCGGCAAAGCCTACGAGGACATCATGAAGGGCACCGAGGTGGCGGCGGCCCTGCCCTACGTGGACAAGGACCGCGTGGTGGCCGCGGGCGCTTCCTACGGCGGCTACATGATCAATTGGATGTGCACGCAGACCAAACGCTTCAAGGCGTTCGTCTCCCATGACGGTCTGTTCGACCTCGAGTCGATGGCGGCCTCAACTGAAGAGCAGTGGTTCACCGACTGGGAGTTTGGCGGTCCGCCCTGGAAGGACCGCACCCAGTACGAGAAGTTCTCGCCCTCGCGCTTCATTTCCCAGTGCACCACGCCAACCCTCATCATCCACAATGACCGTGACTACCGCGTGCCGGTCGAGCAGGGTCTGCAGATGTTCACGGCCCTTCAACGATTGGGCGTGCCTTCTCGCCTCGTGATGTTCCCCGAGGAGAATCATTGGGTACTGAAGGCGGAGAACTCGGTGCGCTGGTACGACGAAGTCCTGGGCTGGCTCAAGAAGTGGTCGAACTGAAGGCGCTACCACTAGCGGTCGATCTCGGTCACGAAGAGGTCGTCCTCCTCCACGACCGGGACTCGGGGTTGCGCGGCGCCATCGCCATCCACGACTCGACCTTCGGGCCGAGCGTCGGGGGAACCCGAATGCGAACGTATCCGTCCTTCGACGACGCGGTCGTCGATGCCCTGCGTCTCGCCCGGGCCATGACCTACAAAGCCACCATGGTCGAGATGCCGTTCGGCGGGGCGAAGGCGGTGATCATGGGGGACCCGAGTCGCGAGAAGACCCGCCCGCTGCTTGTGGCCTATGCGAAGGCGGTTGAGCGCCTGGGCGGCCGCTTCTTCACCGGCTGCGACATGGGGATCGAACCGCGGGATCTGAAGGTGATGCAGCGGCACACCAAACACCTGTCTCACGCGGATGAGGATTCACCGATCGACACCTCGTACCTCGCCGCCCTGGGGGTGTTCGAGGGCATTGCCGCGGCGGCCGCGGTTTTGGGTCGTGATTTCTCGTCGCTGCAGGTGGCGATTCAGGGCATCGGTGCCGTCGGGTTCCATCTTGGGAAGCTCCTCGTCGACCACGGCGTTCACATCATCGTCGCCGATCCGGACCAGGCGCGAACCCTTCGGGCCGCTCGTGCCCTCGAAGCCCAGGTGGTCGAGCCGGATGCGATCTACGGCGTGGAGGCGGACGTCTTCTCCCCCAATGCGATGGGCGGCATCCTGAACGATGACACGATCGCGCGCCTCCGGGTTCAGGCCATTGTGGGCGGGGCCAACGAACAACTGCTTGAGCCGCGCCATGGTGACATACTGAATTCGCTGCGCATCTTGTGGGGACCGGACTATGTGGTCAATGCGGGCGGCCTTCTGAGTCTGCTTTATGAGACGAAGCAGGCCGACGTAGCCGGGGTCGAAGAACGAGTGAGGATGATCGGCCCCCGACTCGCCGACATCTGGCAGCGGTCGCATGAGGAAGAAGAGGCCCCGGGGATCATCGCGGATCGAATCGTCGAAGAGCGTCTGGCTCACGGCCGGCGCGCGAAGTCCGAATCGGTGAGGCGAACGAAGTACGACGACTGAAGAAAGCGGACCAGAATGAAGAAGATCAGCCTCGGTGGTGTGGAGATTCAATACGCCGAGAGGGGTCAGGGTCCGGCGGTCCTTTTCCTCCACGGCTTTCCCTTGTCGCTTGGCATGTGGGACGGGCAGGAGGCTCTTTCCACGCGGTACCGAATCGTGCGTTTCGATGCCCGGGGACACGGAGGTTCGGGGGTCTCTGACTCCGCTCTTACCATGGACCGGATCGCAGAGGATGCGGCGCTGTTGATCGATCGCCTTCGCCTGGGGCCGGTGATCCTGGCCGGTTGTTCGATGGGCGGGTACGCGGCTTTCGCATTTGCCCAGAAACATCGGTCGCTGCTCCGCGGCCTCGTCCTCGTGGACACCCGCGCCGGAGCCGATACGCCCGAAGCCCGTAAGGGCCGCTCCGATCTTGCCGCGAAAGTGATGAAGGAAGGGGCGCAGGCTGCCCTCGATGCCTTCCTGCCCAAGATCGTCGGCGAAACCACGAAAGCCACGCGCGCCGACGTGGTCGCGAAACTGAAGGACATGATTCTCGCCACTCCGAAGCAGGGTATCTCCGATGCGCTTCACGGCATCGCGGCGCGGCAGGACTCGACGGCGTTCCTCCGCGAGATCGATGTGCCCACGCTGGTCGTCTGCGGCGAAGAGGACGTGATCACACCCCGCGCGGAGGCGGAGATCCTGCAAAAGGGCATCAAGGGAGCCGAACTCGCCATGATCGCGAAGAGCGGCCACCTTCCTTCGATGGAGACCCCGGAAGAATTCAACCGGGTTCTGGAAGCCTTCCTCCGTCGGTTCTGATCGTCGAAAGGGCAGGCACGAGGCCTTGCCCCTACATTGCGGTGTCAGCCCTCGCCCGCGAAGGCGATGCCGAGGTTGCGATGTCGCCGCCCTTCGCGGGCAGGCGCAAGGCCCTGCCCTACGGTCTATTCAGGTTGTATCTCATGATTCGGCCGTGGGGCCCGTGGCGGTCGCGTTCGAGTTCGTAGACATCGCCCGCGATTCCTCGACCTGAGAGAGCGTCCAATGTGGCACGATCGGCGTCGTCGAGCTGAACCTTGAGGGCCGAGAGGGTCGCCTTCAGATGCCGGGTGTTCCGGGCGCCGACGATCGCCGCCGCGACGCAAGGCTGGGCCAGCACCCAGGCAATGCCGATGGCTCCGATGGTGGCGCCGTGTCTGCGGGCGACGCCTTGAACCGTTCTGAGGACGGACTGGAAGCCTTCCCATCCGACCGCTTCGTCAATGATCAGCTTGTACTTCGTGAGCGACCGGTTCTCGAAGGGCTCCTTCGGCTCCGGCTGATCGAGCCAACGCTCGGAAAGAAACCCGCCCAGGACCGAGCCGTAGCAGAGGAACTTCAAACCGCGCGCTTCCGCCAGAGTGGTCAAGGCCCCGGCGGGGCGGCGATCCAAAAGCGAGTACTGGACCTGGTGGGTGATTACCGGAACGCCTGCGTCCAGAATCGACCTCAGGTGCTCGGTGTCGAAGTTGGTCACGCCCAGATGACGGATCGCCCCTTCGGTTCGCAGCGTGTCGAGGCACTGCGCGACTTCAACGTACCGATCGATCCGGTAGTCCCACCAGTGAAACTGGACCAGATCGAGGGCCGCGCGCCGGAGCCGGGCCCGAGAGCGATCGATGATCGCTCGGGTGTCGGCAGCGCTCACCGTCTCGAGGGCGGCAAGATCGGGAACGTACTTGGTGTGGACCTGTAAGGAGCACCCCGGGGGCGGCGTGAACGAACCGATCCGCTCCTCAACCCCCGTATAGATGTCGGCACAGTCGAAAGTGGTGACACCGGCGTCGACGAAAGCCGCCATGTCTGAGTTCGGGTCCAGGGAGAAAGACGAGACGCTGTGGCCATCCGCGAGCTGCCACCCGCCCTTGATGATCCGGGAAATGGAGTATCCCGGCGCCAGTTCAACGCGCACGGCTTCGTCGATTTGGTGTTGGGGGTTTCGGGTTTCGGGCCTTC
>CAZFQH010000070.1:6534-12525 GCA_964520805.1 uncultured Acidobacteriota bacterium
TTCGGGTTTCGGGCCTTCAGCGTTGCGGGCGACTCCTCAATGGGCACCGCGGTTACATCGGCGTGGTTGAAAACACGCGTGCCCGTTCGAATGATGCGGAACCGGCCGCCACAGTGGGGGTCGGGGCAGGCGACCAGGGCGTCCGTGGTCATCCAGTCGTGCGGATGGGTGTCGCGCTGCTTGGCCGGGAGCAAGGGCAGGAGGGCGGCGAGGGAGTAGATCGGGAACGTCTGGCCCGTTGGCAACGAGAGGTTCTCGCCTCGCAGATCAAACGTGTCCCCCAACCGGTGATTGCAGATCATGGGCAGGCCCTTTGCCTGCTCGACCTCAACCCGCAGGTCGAAGAGCCGGAACGTGGCCTTCTTCTTCGGCGGGGCACCGGCGCGCTTCATCGGCATTGCACATAGCATAGCCACCGATGATCGAGGGATCCTCACAACGTCGTTTGACCTTTCACGGCGGCCTTTTTGGAGCGGTTCTTCCCGCCCTCCTCTTCCTGGCCGGCGTCACCACCCTGGCCCTTCAAGGAACCCCTGATGAACGGGGGTTCTGGCCGGTTCTCATCGCGGCACTGGGCCTGAGCCTCTTGCTCGCCCGCGATCGCACGCAGTGGAGCGAAGCCGTGGTCCGTTCCATGAGCCAGGAAATCGTGGCCCTCATGATTCTGGCCTGGCTTTTGTCCGGCGTCCTTTCGGAACTGCTGCGCGCCTCCGGGTTGATTCAGGCGCTGGTTACCGCCGGGTCGTTCCTTGGACTTCAAGGCGGCGGGTTCGTGGGCCTGGCTTTCCTGATCTGTTGTCTCGTTTCGACGGCCACCGGGACGAGCTTCGGAACGATTCTCGTCTGCGGGCCTTTGCTCTATCCAGCCGGCGGGTCGCTCTCGGCCGATCCCCACTGGCTCGCGGGAGCCATCCTCGGCGGTGCCACCTTCGGCGACAGCATTTCGCCGATCTCGGATACCACGATCGCTTCCGCGGGCACTCAGGGTGCGGATATCGGCGGTGTGGTGCGGAGTCGTCTGGGCTACGTGCTGCCGCCCGCGCTGCTCGCCTTCGTCGCCTGTTTATTACTCGGTCGAGGTGGTGAGATCGGTATCCAGTCCTCGGCCATGGGATCCTTGCGAGCACTCCCCATGCTGGGCGCCCCCGCCTTCACACTCTGGCTTCTCCTGCGAAAGAAACATCTTCTTGAGGGACTTCTCTCGGGCATCATGGTTTCCCTCGTGATCAGTCTGGGGCTGGGGCTCCTGACTCCTTCCGACCTTCTGTTCCTGGATCACGAAAACTTCGTGGCCCGCGGTCTGATCCTCAAAGGCCTCGAACGGGGGGTCGGCGTGTCCGTCTTCACTTTGCTTCTGATGGGCCTCGTGGGAACGCTCACCGCCACCGGTCTTCAGCAGTCGCTCGTGGATGTGGCACGGCGAAAGGCGCGCACCCCACGGGCCACCGAAGTCTGGATCGTGGTTGCGGTCAGTATCGCCGTCCTGCTCACCACCCACAGTGTGGTGGCCATGCTGGCAGTGGGTGCTTTCGCCAGGGAGGCCGGAGAGCGCTTCGGCCTTTCCGCCTATCGACGGGCGAATCTTCTCGACGTCACGGTATGCACCTACCCTTTCCTGCTCCCGTACTTCCTGCCCACGATCCTCATGGCGTCAGCCACCGCTTCCGGCGAAGGCTTCGGCATGGCGAGGCTCAGCCCGATGGACGTGGGCCTGTTCAATGTCTACTCGTGGGGTCTTCTTGCGATGATTGGATTCGCGGTCGGCTCGGGATATCTCCGAGGCCCGGTCGAAGAGGTACCCTCCCGGTGATCATCGAGACATTCCCCGTCGGCCCGCTTCAGTGCAATTGCACCATTCTCGGCGACCCCGAGACGGGCGAAGCGATCGTGATTGACCCCGGCGATGAAGCGCTGGTCGTCCTGCGCCGCCTGGCAGCACATGGACTCAAGCCCAAGGCCATCCTGATCACCCACACCCATCTCGACCACGTGGCGGGGAACCACGAGGTCAAGGAGAAAACCGGCGCGCGCGTCATGTTGCACGAGAAAGACCTGCCCCTTTACGACAACCTCCGGATGCAGGCCCAGTTCATCGGCATGGACACCCCCATCCGCGCGGATGTGGATGAGCACATTCATCAGGGGGACGTGATTTTTTTCGGCAAGGGCCATTCGGTCGAGGTGCTGCACACTCCGGGGCACACTCCGGGTTCGTGCAGCTTTTTTGTCCCCGGCGAGAACCTGCTGATGTCCGGCGACACACTTTTCTCGGGAAGCGTCGGCCGCACCGATCTGTGGGGCGGAGATCACGCGACGGAGATCCGGTCGATCAAAGAGAGGCTTTTGCCTTTGCCCGACCAGACCCGGGTCATCGCGGGCCATGGTCCGGACACCACGATCCTCGAGGAACGACGGACGAATCCGTTCCTCGTCTGATCGATCGGTTCGTGAAACCGCAACAAGACCGTCCCCCCACCCCATGAACTCCGATACCGCATCCAATTCCGCCCGGCCGGAAGCGGTCCTGCAGGCGCGGATGATCCTGGCCGTTCTCTTCGCGGTCTCGATCCTGAACTTCGTAGACCGCCAGATCCTCGCCATCCTTGCCGGCAAGGTCAAAGCCGACCTGCTGATCTCCGACGCGCAGTTGGGGTTTCTATACGGAACGGTCTTCGGGATCTTCTACGCAGTGTTCGGAGTTCCCCTCGGGGTATATGCCGACCTTGGTTCGAGGAAAAAACTGATCGCCTGGGGCCTCGGGCTGTGGAGCCTCATGACCATGGCTTCGGGTCTCGCCACCGGTTTCGTCTCGCTCGCCCTCGCCCGGGTGGGCGTCGGGATTGGGGAAGCGAGTGCATCGCCTGCGGCCTACTCGCTCATCTCCGATCTCTTCCCCAAGGCGCGTCGCGCCACCGCTCTTGCGATCTACTCGCTCGGCGTCTACGTGGGAATCGGCCTCAGCTCGTACCTCGGAGGCGCCGTGGTCGATGCGTGGAGCGCCCTGTACCCCACCGGCAAGGAGCCTTTCGGGCTGCGCGGCTGGCAAGTCGCATTTTTCATCGCGGCCCTTCCCGGACTTCTTCTCGTCCCTCTGGTTCTGGCCTTTCGCGAGCCGGAACGGGGGGCGATGGAGGAGACGAGAGCACAGATTCCGGTTGGCGCGACCGTCCCTGCAAATCTCAGCCCATGGCGGACCGCGATGGTTGAGGCCATGGCCCTGCTGCCTCCGTTCTCCCTGTTTTTCCTGCGTCGCGAAGGTGTCTCACTCGCGACCAATGGACTCACCCTCGCCACCCTGGCTCTTTGTGCTATCGCCCTTTGGTGGGCTTTTGGGGACCCCGTGCAATGGGCCTGTGTCTCGGCCGGCCTCTACGTCGTGGCGACCATGGCTGAGCGGCTCAAGGTGCGGGAGCCGGATGCCTTCGCCCTGATTTTCCGCACCCCGGCGCTCGCCTTTGCGACCCTCGGTTTTTCCTCACTCTCGTTTACGGGCTACGCGATCAGCCTCTGGACCGCGCCGTTCTTCATCCGGTATCACGGCTTCACGTTCGCCGAAATCGGCGGAATCCTCGGCGTCATCTCCGCGGTGGGCGGGGGCTTCGGAGTCACCATGGGCGGAATCCTCGCGGATTGGCTGCGGCGACGGCTGGCCGCGGGACGCCTGATCGTCGGCATGATGAACGCGCTCCTTCCGATTCCGTTTCTCCTGCTGGCCCTGAATGTTTCGGACCGAACCACCGCCCTCGTCCTGTTCGCCTGCGCTCAGACTCTGGCCGCCCTGTGGCTCGGCGCCGGCAGCTCCACCGTGCAGGATCTGGTGCTCCCTCACATGCGGGCGCGTGCGTCCGCGGTGTTTCTGCTCTTCGTGACCATCGTGGGTCTGGCCCTCGGACCGTACGTCGTCGGGCGATTGAGCGACCTGTGGGGTGACTTGCGTCTCGCCTTCATGGCGGCCACACTTTCGAACGTCGTCGCGTTCGTGTTCTTCGTGATGGCCTCTCGAACCATCGGACGCGACGAGGCGACGAGAGAAGCACGTGCGGTCGCGGCGCGGCGCTAAGCTCGTAACGCCGCCCATTCCGAGAGGACTACCCATGAGACCCACTGCCACCGCCACCATCTCCTTCGGAATGGTCTCCATTCCCGTCAAGCTCTTCTCCGCCACTGAGAGCAAGGCGTCCATCTCCTTCAACATGCTTCACGAAAAATGCAAGGGCCGGGTGAAGCAGCAGTACATCTGCGAGCGGGACAACAACGCGGTGGTGCCCCGCACCGAGATGGTGAAGGGGTACGAGTTCGCCAAGGATCAGTACGTCGTATTCACCGCCGACGAGATCAAGAAGATGGAGGAGGAGAAAACCGGCCTGGTGGACATCGCGGAGTTCCTCGACATCAATCTGGTGGATCCGGTCTACTACGAGGGGGCGTCCTACCTCGCTCCGGAGAAGGGCGGCGAGAAGGCCTATCGCCTGCTGTGCGACGCGATGAAGAAGACGGGCCGAGTGGCGGTGGCGCGTTGGGCGGCGCGCGGCAAGCAGTATCTGGTCCTGCTGCGACCCCTGAAGAACGTGATCATTCTCCAGCAACTGCGCTATCCCGACGAGGTCCGGCCACTGGACGAAGTACCGGTCGGGACCGCCGAGTCGAAGGAGAACGAGCTGAAACTGGCCGTGCAGCTGATCGACCAGATCACCTCAGCCTCCTTCGAACCGTCTCATTACGAAGATGAGGTGCGCAAGCGCATGCAGGCGGCCATCAACCGAAAGATCGAGGGCCAGGACATATCGGCCGCTCCCGAACAGCCGCGCGCTCAGATCATCGACATCATGGAAGCCCTGAAGGCCTCGCTCGCCGCTCGAAAAGAACCGGTGGCCTGAGCAGGGGCTGAACGGCTACGAGGCCGCGAGAGCTTTCATACGGCACTCGTCCGAGCAGAAATAAGCAGGGGATCCACGATAGGTCCCGGTGATCGCGGAGGAACGCGCCGTGTGCACTCCGCACACTGGATCCTTGACCAGCTCCTCCACCTGCCCCCGCGGCGGGCTAGGAGCACCAGTCGGCTGATTCGGCGGACGAGCGCCTCTGGCGAGGCCGCCCAAAAATGCGCGCAGAGCGAGTCCGACCAGCCGAAAGACGAAGAGGAAGAGGATGGCCCGTACGATCCAGGCCAGAAGGCCCATCAGGTCAAACCTGGAGACGCGCGAGCGTCATAGAGCGAGGTCCGACCAGCGGACTACCGCGGACCCGACGGTGAACCCGGCCCCTACCGAGGTCATCAGGAGGTTGTCACCCTTCTTGAGGCGCTTCTCCTCGAGAGCGGTGTAGAGGCCCAGGGGGATGGTGGCGGCGGTGGTGTTGCCGTACTTCGAAATGTTCTTGACCACCTTGGAGTCGGGCAGGCCGAGGCGCGCCTGGGCCGCGTCGATGATGCGGATATTCGCCTGGTGCGGAATGAAGAGGTCGATGTCATCGTTCTGAAGGCCCGCCTTCGCGACCGCGGCGATGGAAGCCTCCGCCATTTTCCGCACCGCGTACTTGAAGACCGCCTGGCCCTCCTGCTTGACGTAGTGCAGCCGCTTATCGATCGTCTCGTGGGTGGGAGGCAGCAAACTTCCCCCCGCGGGCATTCGCAGATGACAGGCCCCAGCTCCGTCCACTTCGTTGGTGAAAGTGAGGAGGCCCTCATCCGCTTCCGTCGGCTCAAGCAGGACGGCGCCGGCGCCATCGCCAAAGAGCACACAAGTAGTACGGTCCTGGAAGTCGAGGATGGAGGACATCACCTCTGCCCCGATCACCAGGACCTTTCGGTGCGCCCCGCTCTCGATGAACTGGGCACCCACCGCCAAAGCGTAGACGAAACCGGAACAGGCCGCCGAAAGATCGAACCCCCACGCGCGGGAGGCGCCGAGCTTCTCCTGAACCAGGCAGGCGGTGGCCGGGAAGTTCATGTCCGGAGTGATCGTGGCCAGCACGATGAGGTCGATTTCCGAG
>CAZFQH010000071.1:0-12516 GCA_964520805.1 uncultured Acidobacteriota bacterium
GAGCAGCCTGGACGACGGCATGAACCTGGTGGCGAAAGAATTCGTGGCCGCGCGCGACGACGAACGGGGGGTCCTGGTGCTGAGCCAGTTCACCGGTGCGGCCCGCGAACTGACCGAAGCCCTGATCGTCAATCCCTACGATCTTGACCGATCCGCGGGCGCTCTCGCCGTGGCCTTGACGATGCCGGAGGAAGAGCAGCGGGAGCGGCTTCGTTCCATGAGGGCCTTTGTGGCCGAGTTCAATGTCTATCGCTGGGCGGGCCGCATGTTGCGCGACGCCGCCCGTTTGAGACGGCGCGATCGCCTCTCTGGCCGTTTGACCGACCGTTTCGCCGCGCGTTTCCAGGGAGCCGAGGTTTGAAAGACGTACTCGCTGTAAAGCAAAGGAGCATTCTCGAACCTTTCGCCTGGTCGCAGACCCTGCTGGCCTTCGACTTCGACGGCACCCTGGCCCCTATCGTGCATCGGCCGGAAGATGCCACGATGCGGCCGCAGACGAGGGCCCTGCTGGCGCGGGCGGCTGCCCTGTATCCCTGCGCGGTGATTTCGGGACGCGCCCTGCCCGACGTGACCGAGCGGGTCCAGGGTCTCGGCCTGCGCAGTGTGGTGGGCAACCACGGTGTCGAACCTTGGCGCGCCACCCGGAAAATCCACCGGCGCGTGGGCGAATGGCATCCTCTCGTCGCGCAGGCCCTGGCTGGTGAGATCGGTGTGGAGATAGAGGACAAGACCTATTCCCTGGCGGTCCACTACCGAAGATCGCGGGCCAAGAAGAGGGTGCGGGCCCTCGTCGATCGGGTGGCCTCCACTCTTTCGGATATCCGCGTGATCGGCGGCATCGAGGTGGTGAATCTTGTCCCCGCCGATGCGCCGCACAAGGGCATCGCTCTGGAACGCGAGCGTTCCCGCCTCCGCTGCGACACCGCCATCTACATCGGCGACGATGTCACCGACGAGGATGTTTTTGCCCTCGACCAGCCGGGCCGGTTGCTGTCCATCCGTGTGGGCCGGAAGGTCTCTTCTCAAGCCGCGTTCTTCATTCGCGCGCAGAAAGATATCGACCGGTTTCTTCAAGTGCTGGTGACCCTGCGCGAACGCTCGGGGCTTTCGGCCCTCATGGATGGGCGAGGCCCGCGGTGAGGTCGCAAGATCCCCCGGTCGAACTGGGGCCGGAGCTCGATTTCCTGCGCGAGTTGTGGGCGCTTGATCACGCCCTGCAGAAGCGGTCCAAGCGAATGGAGCGTGAACTCGGCATCACCGGCCCCCAGCGCCTGGCTCTGCGTCTGATCAGCCGCTTCCCCGGGCTGCCCGCGGGCCGATTGGCCCGTCTTCTGCATTTGCACCCGAGCACGGTGAGCGGAGTCGTGAAGCGGCTGGTGAGCCGCGGTCTGCTTTCTCGAGGGTCTGATGGCCCCGACCGCCGCCGGGCCCTTCTTCGCATCACACCCGCGGGTCTCGAACTGCTCTCGCGTCCGGAAGCGACCCTGGAGTCGGCGGTAAAGACGGCCCTGGCATCGCTTTCTCCCAAACAGATCGAGGCGGCGCTGAGAGCGCTGGGTGCGATCGCCATGAGCCTGGCCGCGTCATCGAATCGGGCATTGGCACCCACCCCAGCCAGCGGCCGCGAATCCTCACCGGCCTTCCTTCAGATTTAGCTTCCTTCTTCGTCGATCCCTCGCCGTCCGCCACAGGAAGAAGAAGGCAAGGGCCAGGAGCGATAGGCCGACCAGGCCCAGGGTTCCCGTGACCGCGGCCACGGTGGCCTTCACTTCCTCGTAGGCGAGGCCGAGGGCCGAACCCGCGATGGTGAGAGCCGCGTACCAGAGGAACGACGCGAAGGCGGCGGGCCACAGCGTGCGCGCCGGGGTGAGGCCATGGATGGCCGCAAACGGCAGGACGGCCGCGCGCAGTCCGGGCAGGAAACGGCTTACGAAAACGCCGAGACCGCCGAACCGGTCGATGTTCCGCGCGACGAGGGGCTGAGCTTCTTCGGGCATCAAGGATCTGAAAAGGCGCGATCGCAGCACCGCCTCGCCCCGCGCCCGCACCCAGTAGTACACAAGCACGGCCGAGGCCTGGTTGGCCGCGAAGCAGAGGAAGCCGATCCAGGCCGGAGAGTGTCCGGTGCGCACCGCCCAGAAAGCACCGAGGGCGGCGGCGAGGTCGGCCGGCACGGGAGGGAAGATGTTCTCGATGGCCGAGAGCAGCATCAAAAGGATGATGACCTGGTTCGGGTCCTGGGCAAGAATGAAGTCGACGAAGGAGTCCACCACTCAGTGTCCTCCCGGGTTCAGGGTTTGGCCCAGGGCCCGATAGACGAGATGGGCGGCCGAGGCGTAGCTCAGCCCGGTGGCGCGAGTCATGCCGATCTCACAAGTTCGGCAGGTCGAGTACGCGGTAGCCCCGCGGCCGCCTTCGCTCAGAAGTGTCTTCACATCTTCGGCCTCGGCCCGGGTGGCGCCTTCCGTGATCTCGGGATGGATGAATCCCTGGTTGCCCGCGAAGCCGCAGCAGCCCGAGCGCAAGGGAATCTGCGGATCCGCCGCATGCGCCGCGGCGACGTTTTTGAGATCCTCAACCGCCCCCAGTTTTGTGAGGGAGCAGGTGGGATGGAGGATCGCGCGGCCGGGCAGCAGGCCCTTGGGCGCATCGTCGCGGCTCAGGACTTCGCGAGACCAGAACTGGACGAAGTCGAGCACGCGCAGGTCCGGGGCGCCGCGTTCGAAAAAAGCGAGCGCGCACGGGGAGGCGTCGGTGACCACCGGGATGCGACCGCGGTCCGTGATCCGCGTGAGGGTCTCGAGGGTGACCCTCATCGCTCGATCGGCCGCCTCCTGCTGAGACTTGCTCGAAAACGCAAGACCACAGCAGAGCCCCTCGATACCTTCCGGAACTCTCACGCGGTAGCCCGCGGCTTCGAGACAGCCGAGAGTCGCCTCCATGGTCGACAGCGATTCTTCGCCCGGCATGGAGCCGAAGATCCGGGACACGCAGCTTGGGAAGTAGACAACCTCGTAAGCACCTTCGCGTCGCGGCTTCGGCACGGGAGGTGCCGGGCGGGGGAGAGGGATCTTCGGGTCGAGCTTCGGGATGAGGCCGGGGGCGAGGGCGTTCAACAGAGTCGAACCCGCCTGGAGGACGCCGCGGCTCAACCGGCTGCCAAAGGCCAAAGAGCCCGCCGCCTCTAGCGCGCGTCGCGCCATCGATGTCGCACCCGCGAAATGCGAAGCCGCGAAACCCGCCATCTGCTTCCCAAGGAATGACGACTCGGCCCGGTCGAGTTCCTTCATGAGGAGGCCGGTGTCGATCTTTACCGGACACGCGGTGACGCACATCGAATCGCGTACGCAGCTTTCGCGCGCGGTCTCCGCGTAGTCCGCCGCGAGCCCATCGGGCAGCGCTTCGCCTGCGCTCGTGATCTCCTTCATCTCGCGGAGCAGGGTGATGCGCTGGCGCGGCGACAATCCTGAAGCGCGGGTCGGGCAGACCGGCTCGCAGAATCCGCACTCGATGCAGCGATCCGCGGTGGCGGTGATCTCGGTAAAGGGCTTCAGATTGCGGACGTGTTCGGCCTTGTCGTCGCTCAGCAGCACTCCGGGGTTGAGGATGTTGTAGGGGTCGAAGAGGGCCTTGACCTCACGCATGACCGCGTGGGCCGCTTCCCCCCACTCGCGCTCGACGTACGGGGCCATGTTCCGTCCGGTCCCGTGTTCGGCTTTGAGCGCCCCGCCGTACCGGCACACGACAAGTTCGACCAGGGCGTCCATGAAGGCTTCGTAGATCGCCACATTCTTCTCCCCCCGGAAATCCTGGGGGGCGATGAAGTGGAGGTTGCCGTCTTTGGCGTGGCCGAAGACCACGGCGTCGCGAAGGCCGAAGCGCGCGAAAAGAGCGTGCAGGTCGGGGATCGCCTCGGCCAGACGTTCGCGCGGGAACGCGACATCCTCGTTGAGGATGGCCATGCCCGGCCCCCGGCGCGCACCGATGAGGGGGAGCAGTCCCTTGCGCATCCTCCACATGAGCGCGCGCTCCCCGGAATGGGTCGAGAAGGTGGTATTGCTGACCCCATGGCTCCTGGCGAGAACTCGGGCCGCCCGCTCTACTCCCGCGGCGAGCGCGGCATCGTCTGCCTCTTGAAACTCAATGAGCAGGGCCGCCGAGTCCGGACCAATCGCCACCGGATGAGCCAGTTCGCCCGCCATCGACAGAAGGGAGGCGCTGTCCATGATCTCGACGGCCGCGGCCCCCGCCTCCGCGAGCGGCGCCACTGCACGCCCCGCTTCTTTGAGCGAGCCGAAATAGACAAGTGCGGTCGCCCGGCTCCGAGGATCGGGAACCGTGGCGAGGGTCACGTCGGCGAGGAAACCCAGAGTGCCTTCGGAGCCAACGATGAGGTGGGTGAGGATGTCCGCCGGGTGCTCGAAGTCGAGAAAGGCCTGGAGCGAGTAGCCCATGGTGTTCTTGGTGGTGAACTTCTGGCGGATGCGCTTTGACAGGGTCTTGTCCGCGCGCACCTTCGCCTTGAGGTCCAGCAGACCGGCGTGAAGGCGCGGATGCTTGTTCTTGAGCCGTTCGTCGACTTCCCCGCGAGAATCCCCGTGAGTGTCGATCACCACGGAGTCGGCCAGGACAAACGTGGCGCCCCGTATCGTGTGGTAACTGTTCTGGGCCACGCCGCAACACATCCCGGAGGCGTTGTTCGCGACGATTCCGCCGATCATGGCGGCGTCGATGGAGGCAGGGTCGGGCCCGATCCGAAGGCGGCGGGAGGCAAGAGCGCGATTCAGGACGCCGCCCACCACCCCCGGCTGCGTCCAGACCGAGCCACCCGCGTCTTCGATGCGGAAACGGCCCCAGTCGAGCGAAAGATCGACCAGGATGCCGCCGCCCACCGCCTGACCGGAGAGGGAGGTCCCGGCGGCGCGGTAGGTGATCGGCTGGCCAAGGGCGCGCGCGATCTCGAGGATCTTCCGGACGTCCGAGGTATCGCGAGGCCGGACCACGACCTCGGGCACGATCCGATACATCGAAGCATCGGAGGCGCGGGCCAGGCGATCGATCGGCCGGGCCAGGATCCGCCCCGCGGGAAGAGCAGCCTGAAGCCGCTTGAGAAGTTCAGGGTCGGGAGGAGCAAGCCGGGTCACGCGCGAGGGATCTTAGTGGTCTCGGGCGGTGGAAACACTTGGCGAACGTGTTCCGTTGTCCAATCCAAGGCGCGGCGCGAGCCGGTGCGGGCTCTGGAGTGCGATGCAGTTGATTCGCCTCCAGCACCTTGATCGCGACGTCGCGGCTGAGCTTCGTATCGCGGGCGCGGAACACCTCGCCTATCCCACCAGCACCGATGGCCGAGACAACTCATACGGTCCGAGCCGCGTGCCGGAGATGAGGTCCATCGCAGCGGAGGGTGACTTGTTTCATCTGGCCCAGTCTTGACAAAAAGATCAGGAATCGGTAGCTTCGAAAGTGCGGAAGGGGAGTAGATCACCCTCGAGGTTTGATGTAATCGTCAACACGGTTGCTTAAAGCGCAGCCCGGTTCATCAGAAAAGTATCAAGACCTTTCGCAGTCTTTGCCTGTCAGGCAAAATTCTGCGAGGGGTCTTTTTCTTTTTCATGCGAGGAGCGAAGAGTGTTGAATCCTGGGAATCTACTTTGGGCTGTCGGGTTGTCTCTCGCCTTGCCTGCGGTCGCGGTTTCGCAGACGCGCGTTGAGACCGATTTCCAGGTATGGAACGACACCCAGGTGATCCTTCCTTTGAACAAAAGCCAGGATTGGAACTTTGCTTTGTGGGCATTCGGACGTCTCGGCAACGATGTCCGCGCGGTTACTGACGCGCGTATCGGCGGACTGATCACCAGGAAGGTCACGAAGCACGTCACGCTTGGCGACGGCTATTTGTACCGCGACTCGAACCCGACATTCGTGCGGCGGCGATCTTCTACGTCCGCCAGAATGAGACGGGCAACCGCACCCGTCCGGGAACCTTGAACGGCATCGGAACCAGTTTCCGTGTCAATTTCTAACATTAACGTTCAGTTAAAGAGGGTATGAAAGTGAAAAAGAAAATCACCAGCGTCATTCTATTGTCCGTTGCCATGGCTGCTTCGGTGTTCGCGCAAGCCATCCCCAAGGAAGAGAAGCAGGCTCGGAAAGCGGGCGTTTCGACCAAGGCGAAGCAGGCAGAGACAACACCACAGCAAGCCTTGCAAGCGCTAAAAGACGGCAACGCGCGGTTTGTGGCGGGCCGGATCCTCACCCAGAAGGACTACCGCAGGCAGGGGGCAATCACGGCGCAGGGCCAGTTTCCGCACTACGCCATTCTGAGTTGCCTGGATTCGCGGGTTTCGGTGGACGACATCTTCGAGCTCAACAACGGCGACGCCTTTAGCGCTCGGGTGGCCGGAAATGTCGTCAACGAGGACATTCTCGGCAGCTTTGAGTTTGCGACGGCGGTTTCCGGGGCCGACGTGATCGTGGTTCTCGGCCACTCCAACTGCGGCGCGGTCAAGGGCGCGTGCGACGGTGTGCAACTCGGCAACCTAACCGGACTGCTGGAGAAGATCAATCCGGCGGTCGACACAATTGGCAAGGATTGGATGCGCGGGGAGAAAACCTCGAAAAACCACGATTTCGTGGAAGCCGTCGGGGAGGAAAACGTCAGACTCCAGATGCGGCGTATCCAGGAAAAAAGCCCTACTATCAAAGGCTTGCTTGATTCCGGCAAGGTCATCCTGGTGGGCGCCGTTTACAACCTGGAGACCGGCCATGTGACATTCCTGCGCTAACAGTCTGTGGTGAGAGTCCGCCGCAACCCCGAGAGCGCGACAGCCTGGTCTCGGGTTGCGGTGAGGAATAGGGTCACCAGGAGCAGCAAGACCCCGGCTCACCGCGCGGCCGATAGCCCCGGCCACGGCTGTGCGACGAGGTGGGGGTCGCTCCCAGCATCATCAGTACCACGATGAACAGCACGATCGTTCCCCTATTGCTCCTTAACCGTGCCGCCCCTTTGCGGCCCGACTTCGTGCGCGGTCAGGCGGAGGGCGTGACCGTGATTCTGTGGAAGCCCTTCTCGCTCTTGTCTTCGACCGGCATCACCTCGGAGCCGACTGCGGTGGCACGATCGATCGCCACGATCGAATCCTTGCTCCGCTGCGTCAGTTGATTCGCCCCCAGGGGTGGCCGGCCAGCGCGCGAAGCGGGGCCGGCCCACTGGCTGCTCAGTCGCCGAAGGAGATGCCGAGACCGCGGGCGGAGAGAACGACGTCGGAGTCGAGGGGTACCCGTTTGGTCCTGCCGTCGCCCACGGCGACCTTGAGCGGGACGCGCTCGATGGAAGGAGGCTTCAGGGCCACCATGGTCTCGAAGTCGCCCTCGGCCACCGCGCGCACCGCCGCCGCTCCGAAGCGGGTGCCGAGGAGCCGGTCGAACGTGGTAGGCGCCCCGCCCCGTTGAAGGTGGCCGAGAACCAGGCTCCGGGTCTCTTTGCCGGTGCGTTTGCCGATCTCCTCCGCTACCCACTGCCCGATGCCGCCCAACCGGGGCGTCTCGCCCTCATCGTTCGAGCGGAGGTGCACCGTGCCGCCCATGCTGCGCGCCCCCTCGGCCACCACCACAATTGAGAAGTAGCCGCCGCGCCGACCCTTCTCCCGTTCCTTGATTTTCTCGCAGACCCGGTCGAGGTTGAACGGGATCTCGGGGATGAGGATCACGTCGGCCCCTCCCGCCACCCCGGAGTTCAAGGCGATGAAGCCGGCGTTGCGGCCCATCAGTTCCACCACCATCACGCGGCCGTGCGCCTCGGCGGTGGGGTGAAGCTTGTCGATGGCGTCGGTGGCGGTGGCCACTGCGGTGTCGAAACCGAAGGTCACCGAGGTCTGCTCGATGTCGTTGTCGATGGTCTTGGGCACGCCCACTACCGGGATGCCCTTGGCGGAGAGGCGAAGGGCGATGCTGAGGGTGCCATCGCCGCCGATCGCGATCAGTGCGTCGAAGCCCATCGACTTGAAGTTGCGCACCACTTCAGACGAGCGATCCGCATCCTTCATCTTGGCCCCGTTTTTCCCCCGCCGCTCCACGCGGAAAGGACTCACCCGGTTCGACGTGCCAAGGATGGTGCCCCCCAGATGAAGAATGCCGCGCACGTCGCGCGGCTCGAGCTGATGGGCGCGTTTGGTGAGCAGGCCTTCGAAGCCGTCCTCGATGCCGAAGACCTCCCAGCCGAGGGCGAAGGCCGAGCGCGCCGCGGCGCGAATAACCGCATTGAGGCCGGGGCAGTCTCCTCCTCCGGTGAGCAGGGCGAGACGGAATGGTCTCTTGGATCGGCGATTGATGGAGCTCATGGTTCTTGGTTTCTTTCTGGAACGCTCCATGCCATTGTACTGAAGCGCAAGAGCCCCGTCGCACTATGCTCCGCAGGCTAGTTGCGCAAGTCATGACTCTCAATCAATCCAGGCTGGTCCGGCTGAACGACAAACCCATCGACCACATGGGCGGCTTCGTTTTGTACTGGATGCAGATGGCGCGGAGATTCTCAAGCAACCACTCGCTGGACTACGCAGTCAAGTGCGCCTTTGAGCTTGGAAAACCCCTGGTCGTCTACGAGGGGCTTCGTCTTGACTACCCCTTCGCGAGTGCTCGCTTTCATCAGTTCATTATCGAGGGCATGCGGGACAATGCGGCCGCCGCGAAGAAACTGGGTTTCATCTATTGGCCTTTTGTCGAGACGCCCAAGCAGCCGGCTCGCGGCCTGGTCCACCGCCTCGCGGCGCGGGCGTGCCTCGTGGTCACCGACGACTTCCCCTGCTTCATCATTCCGGGGCAGAGCCACGCGGTCGCCTCAAGACACGAGCGTGCGGTCATCGCCGTCGATTCGAACTCCGTGGTTCCCCTGCGCCTTCTGGGTGCCGCCCCCTACGCGGCCGCTCATCTGCGGCCCCGGATCCACAAGGCGTTCGCCGAGGCCTTCGACCATCGGAGCGAGAAGAAGCCCCGGCCACCGAAGGCCGACGGATCCCGCCTCCAGCCTGGCTTTACCCTCGCCAAGTTTGACGATCTGCCCGGGCTGATCGCGACCCTGCCTATTGACCAGCGGGTGTCTCCGGTGGCCGAGCGGCCGGGCGGGACCACGGCGGCGCGCGCGCAGCTGAAACGGTTTCTGAAGAACGGTCTGCCGGTCTACGCCGAGCACCGATCCGAACCCATGCCGCCCGCAGCAGTCCACGGCTCCGGTCTTTCGCCCTATCTGCACTTCGGTCACATCAGCATCGAGGAGATCGTCACGGAAGTCTTCGAGGCGACCGGAGGCTACGCGCGTTCGCGGTTGCACCTCGAAGTCGCGGGGAAGCGCGAGGGCTTCTTCGGTCAGGACAAGAACGCGAATTCCTTTCTGGACGAGGCGATCACCTGGCGCGATGTCGGATACGTGTGGCACGTTCATCGCCGCGAAGACACCCGGGCGCTGGAGACCGCACTGCCGCCCTGGGCGCTCGCCACCCTGCACATGCACTCATCCGATGAGCGTGAGTTCGTGTACGACCTCGACGCCTGGGAGAGTGCTTCGACTCACGACCCGCTGTGGAACGCGGCGCAGCGCGAGCTGGTCGCGACCGGCGGCATTCACAACTACCTCCGCATGTTGTGGGGGAAAAAAGTGATCGAGTGGTCGCGAACCCCCGAGGAGGCGTATCGCACCCTGGTGCACCTCAACAACAAGTACGCCCTCGATGGCCGGAATCCGAACTCGTACACGGGAATCCTGTGGTGCTTTGGCCTCTTCGATCGTCCGTGGGCGCCGCAGCGCAAGGCCCTCGGGCAGATCCGGTACATGTCGTCGGCCAACACGGCCAGGAAGTTCAAGCTGGGTCCGTACCTCGATTGGGTGGCGACCCTGCCTGTTCCGGGTTCATGATCGCCCGGAGCGGACTCGCCGCCCTGCTGCTAATCGTTCCCTTCGAACCCAGATTCACCGTCCCCTTCGGCTTTCTTCGGCTGTCCCTGGTCGAGGCGGTGGCGGTTCCCTGTTTCCTGCTCATGGCGTTTGGAGCTGTGCGACGGACCCCGCGCATCAAGGCCCCCCTTGTCGCCCTGGTCCTGTTGTTCCTGGTGAGTCTCATCTCCGCGGGCCTTTCCCACACCGATCCCGCGCGCTCATTCAAGTTCGCATTGAGGCTGGGGGCGATGGCCACGGTCGCGATCCTGGTTTCGCGTCTTCAGTCGAGGGATGTTCTGTGGGGGTTCCGAGCCCTCGCCCTTTCGGCCTCGATTGCGGGTGGTCTCGCCCTGGCCGAGGGTCTGGGTGCGCGTTCTCTGGACATCGTGCTCGGAGTGTTCCGCGAGATTCCCTTCAACGTGGCGGGAGTACGGCGGGCTTCGGCTGGATCTGAGTATCCGAACCTCGGCGCGGCCATGATCCTCTACGCGCTGCTGATCGCGGTCACTTTGCTTCGGTCCCGGCCCTTTTTCCGCGCGGCCCTGGTGATCGCGCTGACCTTCGGACTTGCCTTCACCTATTCACGCGGCGCCTGGCTCGCGGGTTTTGCCGGGCTCGGGGTTGCGGCATGGTTCGAATCGGGCCGCGCGCGCTTCGGGCCGCTCGCCTTGTACCTGGCCGTGCTCGGGGTTTTCGTGGGCGGTGCGGAGATATCGCAACTTCGTCTCCAGGGTGAGAACGCGAACGATTTCTACGCCGCGACGTATCAGGCTCCGCGGCAGATCGCACTTGATTCAAGCGCTCAGATTCAGGTTCTGGTGAAGGTGCGCAACGTGGGGCGGCGTCCCTGGCGCCAGGCCGAAGAAATCCACCTGAGTTATCACCTGTACCAGAACAAGGAGCGCCCCCTGGTGGATGGACCGAGGACCAAACTGCCGCGCGATGTCCTGCCCGGCGAATCGGTGACTATCGAGGCCACCTTGAGGGCGCCGAGGAAGCCAGGCGAATACCTGCTGATGTGGGACATGGTGCACGAAAACACCACCTGGTTCTCCGGCCAGGGCGTGCCACCCGGAGTCGCGCGACTGATCGTCGGTGGGGACCCGGACAACGAAAAGGGAGCCGACGCCGCCGATCCGGATACTGTGCGGAGAACCGCAGTGCTGACTCCCACTCCGGACGACCTGGCCTGGCGGCCCTCACGGCTCGATTTGTGGACGATCGCGCTGCGCATGTGGGGCGACAACCCGTTTGTCGGCGAAGGCCCGGACAACTTTCGATGGACGTACGGCGCGCGCGCGGGCAAGGCCGTGTTCGACACCCGGGTGTTCGCGAACAACATGTTCCTGGAGTTCGCGGCCACCCTCGGCACGTTCGGACTTGCGTCGTTCATGGCGGCCTTGATTCTGGCTTTGTGGGGGGGGTGGCGCCTGGCCCCCGCTTCCGTGACGGCGCTCATGGCCACGTCGATTCTCGTCGCGATGGCGGTTCACGGATTGGCCGACTATCTCCTCGCGTTCACCGGCCACTATCTGGTGTTTGGGCTCGCGGTGGGGGCGATTTCTGGCTATCCGGATCAGGAGTCGCAGTAGGGGTCGGCCGAGGTTTGGACAGGCAGGCCGGCGGCGCCTCGGAGCCGCGACGGTACAATCGCGCGTCCATTGCAGCACCCGATACCGACCGACGCCGAGTCATCGCTCCGTGCGTTGATCCGAAAACACCTGCTCCGAGAATGGGCGGCCCTCGCCGTCGGCGCGGGTGCGGTGACTCTCGGGGTCGTCGTCACCATGGCTTTGCCTCAGGCCATGAAGCGGCTGATCGACGGTCTCATGATCACGCGGGACGAGTCGTCCCTGATCTGGCTGCTGGTCTTGTTGATCCTGGTATTGGCGGAGTCCGCGACCCGTGTGGTCCACGGCATCGTGCTACAAGCCGCGGCCAGCCGAATCTCCCTGGCCGCCGAACTCGAGGCCTTTTCAAGGTTCGTCCTTCAGCCGATTCCCTTCTTCGACGACGAACGATCGGTTGAACTCGCCGCGCACCTGCGCAACTCCGCGGAGACGCTGCGCGACTTCATTGCCAGGGAGCTGCCCGATCTTCAACGCGCCCTCCTGCGGCTGATGGCCGGGAGCTTCGCTCTCGTATGGACGGCCCCTCGCCTCGCGCTGTATCTCACCCTGACCCTGCCCCCGCTGCTCGCCCTCAGTTCCCACCTGGCCAGGCGACTGAAGCAGGGCTCGGTGGCGGCGTCCCTCGCCGGGGCGCGCAGTCATGCCGCGGCTCAAGAATCGCTGGGCGCAATCCGGGTGGTTCGCGCGCTGGGTGTGGAGCAGGGCGAAACGACCCGCTTCCGAGGCATCCAGGCCTCAGCCCATGCCGCGAATCTGGTGATGGGCCGCCTTGCCTCGTGGGCGGATGGCGCGTCTCTTCTGCTTTCCGAGCTGGTGACCATCGTGGCCCTCGGCCTTGGGGGGTACATGGTGGTGTCGGGCGAGTTGACGGTGGGGGCGCTGGTGTCCTTCCTCGTCTACGCGGACCTGGTCGCACGATCGAGCCGCGACCTCGTCCGCTTCCACGCCCACGCCGGC
>CAZFQH010000072.1:0-6288 GCA_964520805.1 uncultured Acidobacteriota bacterium
CGCTTCAAAGGGCTTTTCCCCGATCTTGCGGCCATACCCGAGGAAATCGGCGAAACCCCCTTCCCGCCCTCCATCGAGGTCTCCTTGAACCCCGAGCTCGCGAGGGCCCAGCTAGTGGCGAATCTCATCGAGAGCTGGCGGAAAACCGAGGGCGTCGAAGATGTCCACTACGACGCCATTCTGGTGAATCGGCTCTCCGCGTTCGTTGGACTGGTGCGCGGACTCGCTCTGGTCCTGGGCCTGGTTCTGGCCGTGGCCTCAGGCTTTACGATCGCGAACGTGATTCGACTCTCCGTCTATTCGCGAGAGGATGAGATCGAGATCATGCGGCTCGTCGGAGCCTCGAAGGGTTTCATTCGCGGCCCCTTTCTGGTCGAGGGGTCGCTCTCCGGAGCCTTTGGGGGCCTTCTGGCGAGCGTTCTGCTGGCTCTGGTTCTCCGACGCGTGGTCGAGGCCATGCGGAGCGCCAACCTTGGCGCCACTCTGGCTCCCACCATCGGGTCGGCCGATGTCCTCGCCCTTATCGGAATCGGGGCCGGAGTGGGTCTGCTGGGCAGTTTCGTCAGCCTCGGGAAGCTCCGGGACTGATATCCTCTCCGCTTGGCCTTGAGTTCCCCACCCGTCAAATCCGTCGCGCGCGAGTATCTCGAAATGCTCGTGGGAGCGGTGATCCTCGCCCTGTTCGTTCGGGCCTTCATTTTCCAGGCCTTCAAGATCCCCACCGGGTCGATGGAGCCGAACCTCCTTATCGGCGACCACCTGCTCGTCGACAAGCTTGTTTTCTCGCCATCCCTCGGCGGCCTCGAGTCCTTCTTCTTCGCCAAACGCCCAATTCAGCGGGGCGATGTTCTGGTTTTCAAGTATCCCGACGATCCCGCCCGCGATTTCATCAAGAGAGTGATCGGTCTACCCGGGGACACTTTTGAGATCCAGGACAAGCAGGTCCTCATCAACGGTAAAGCCCTGGCCGAACCCTACGCTCACTTTCTCGAGCCGCCTCTCAAACGCACGGATCCCGACTACGGACTGTACGGTGAAGACGTCCGCGACAACTTCGGCCCGCAAAAAGTTCCGGATAGCCAGTTGATGATGCTGGGCGACAATCGCGACAACAGTCGCGACGGACGCTTCTGGGGAACTTTGCCGGTGTCGCAAGTGAAGGGCCGGGCGGTGGTGGTTTACTGGTCCTACGAGGCTTCGCGCGAGGAGTACACGCGGGGGGCGTCGTTCCAGTGGGTCAAGGACACCCTCTCCGCGTTCAGCCGCACCCGCTGGTCCCGGTTTTTTCACGTGATTCGCTAGTCACTTATGCTTTCGGGCGAGGAGTCCCCTATGAAAACACAATCTTCCCCTTCACGTCCCGAACGGGGCGAAGGCAATGTCGGCAACATCGTCAAGCTCGCGATCTTTGCGCTGCTGGGCCTCGCTGCGTTCAATGCAGGGCCGGTCTTTTTCGCGAATTACTCTTTCAAAGATCGCCTCACCGAGATCGCGGGGGGGTTCCCGCCCAACACCGACGGCGATGCGCGCGCCCGTGTCGCGGTCGAGGCCGCCATCGCCGAAGCCGGCCTTGGGAAGTACCTGACCATGGAGAACTGCTCGGTCACTTCGGGCGGGGGCATCGGAGGAGAACGCACGGTGTCCTGCATCTACGAGCGGGAATACAAACTTCTGCCCGGGATGAGTCCGCGAAAGCACCGTTTCGAAAACGTGGTTTCCCGACCGATGTTCTAGGAACCGAAAGGGTCCTTCGACGGTTTGGGGATCACGAGGTCATAAGACACAGGAATTGGGAGTCGCTACACAGACCGGGGTCAAAGTCGGGATATTTGGCGGTTCCGGATACTCAGGACGTGAACTCGCGCACTGGCTGCGCCGTCATCCCTTCGCCAGCGTTTTGTTCTCCACGGGGTCGAAGCCTCCGCACATCCCTCACGAAGAGGGCCTCGGCCGCGCCGCAGATGTGTACTTCCTGTGCCTGCCGCAGGTCACGTCGGCGGCGTATGTGCAGAAGGTCCGCGAGGCCTGGCCCGACGCCCTGATCATCGACCTCTCCGGTGATTTCCGCCTGAGGACCCCCGAAAGCTACAAGCGCTGGTACGACCATGAACACGGCGCTCCGGCTTTGCTCCCTGAGGCCGTCTTCGGTTTGACCGAGGTCTTCCGAAAGGACCTGGTCGGCGCACGCCTCGTCTCGAACCCGGGCTGCTACGCCACCTCCGTGATGTTGCCGCTCCTGCCCCTGATCCAGGCGGGGGTGATCGAGCCCGAGGACATCATTGTGGATGCGAAGAGCGGTGCATCGGGGGCCGGGCGCACATTAAGGGAGGATCTGCTCTTCTGTGAGGTGGAGGGGAACTTCTCCATCTACTCGCAGGGCCGGAAGCACCGGCATATCGGGGAGATCGAAGAGACGATCGAGCGAGTCACCGGCACCCGTCCCACACTTACGTTCTCGCCCCATCTGCTGCCCATCGAGCGCGGCATCCTCTCCACCATCTATGTGCGCACGGAGCGGCCCGTCGCCGAATTGCGGGACGCTCTCGAAACCTATTACGCGGGCTCCTCGTTCGCACGGGTCGTCGACCCGGCACCCAGGCTGAAGGACGTTAACCACACGAACCTCTGCCTGATGTCGGTTCACGAGGGGGCGCCGGGTCGCGCGATTGTCGTCTCGGCCCTCGACAATCTGGTGAAAGGGGCATCGGGACAGGCCATTCAGAACATGAACGTGGCCCTCGGTTTCGAGGAAACGGCGGGGCTTTTGTGACCGCGCGGGCGCGGCGGGTCTACAAGGTCGGCGGACCCGCACTCGAAGATCCCCAACTCATCGCACCGCTCGCCAAAGAAATCCGAGCCTTTGATGGAGATGTGGCCCTCGTCCACGGGGGTGGACGGCAGGTCGAGCGCCTGCTGAAGCAGCTCGGGATCGAATCGAAGTTCATCGGCGGCCGTCGCGAGACGTCTCCTGCGGCCATGGAAGTGGTCGAGATGGTCTTGAGCGGGACAATGAACAAGTCCCTCGCCGGAGGTCTGGTCCGCGCGGGGGTTCCTGCCCTCGGACTCTCTGGCCGCGACGGCGACTTAATTCGAGCGACCTTGGTCGAAGGCCTCGGCCAGGTGGGTTCGCCCGAGCGCGTGAACCCCGCGATTCTGCAAGCCCTGTGGACCGCAAAGTTCATCCCCGTGATTTCTCCAGTCTCCGGCGGCCCGGGCGGCGAAGCGGTCAACATCAATGCCGACGAGGCCGCTCAGTGGATCGCGCGGGCGATCGGAGCGCAGACCCTGGTTTTCCTCTCGGATGTCGACGGCGTGATCCTCGACGGGGCTTCGGCCACCCATCTGAACGAGGCCCAGATCGAGGCCCGCACCGCCGATGGATCCATTCACGGCGGCATGGCCATGAAAGTGCGCATGGCCCTGGACGCCGCCCGTTCGGGCATTCAAGCGGTGATCATCGCGGGGCGCGCGCGGCTCTCGGACGGTTTCCCAGGAACCGAGATCTCTCTCACATGAAAGTTGGCGACACCCCCATGAGTCAGGCCCTCCTTCCCCTCTACGACCGGGATATCACGCTCGTTCGCGGCAAAGGCTCAACCCTCTGGACCAGCGACGACCGTCGTTTCCTGGACTTCTGCGCCGGGATCGCGGTGAACGGACTTGGCTATTCCGACCGTGCGGTGGTGAAGGCGATCCGCGACCAGGCGGGGAAGCTGATGCACATCAGCAATCTGTATCACTCCGAGCCCACGTCCCTGCTCGCTCAGCGCCTGGTGGCGATGTCCTTCCCTTCGAAGGTCTTCTTCTCGAACTCCGGCAGTGAGGCCGTGGAGGCCGCAATCAAGTTCGCGCGTCGGGTGGGCAACGACCAGGGGCGAACCGAGCTTTTCGCTTTCGAGCGATCGTTCCATGGCCGGACGATGGGCGCGTTGTCGCTGACCTGGACCCCCAAGTACCGCGAGCCTTTCGCGCCCCTTCTTCCCGACACGGGCTTTTTGCCCTGGGGGGATTTGAGCGCGATCGCGGAGCGCGTGGGACCAAAGACCGCCGCCGTCCTCATCGAACCGGTCCAGGGTGAGGGCGGACTCCGCCCCGCCTCCGTCGAGTTTCTACAGGGCCTGCGGAAGATCTGCACCGAACGCGGGGCGCTTCTGATCGTGGATGAAATCCAGTGTGGTTTCGGTCGCACCGGGAAAATGTTCGCGTACGAGCATGCGGGCATCACTCCGGACATCCTTACGGTGGCGAAGCCGCTGGGCGGCGGTCTGCCTATGGGGGCAACCCTTCTCGCCGAAGGGCATGTGCCGAAGATCCACGTGGGCGATCACGGCTCCACCTTCGGCGGCAATCCGGTGTGTGCGGCCGCTTCGAATGCGATCCTGGATCGACTCACCGCCCCCGGTTTCGTGGAATCGGTCGAGAAGAGGGGCGAGCATCTCCGCAAAGGTCTCAAAAAGATCGCCCGCAAACACAAGAACCAGATAGTGGAAGTGCGCGGCCTCGGCCTCATGCAAGGGGTCGAGTTCCGGAACGATGCCTCCCTCGTGGTCAAGGGTCTCAAGGAGAAGGGCATACTCACCATCAAGGCGGGGGAAAAGGTCCTGCGCCTGCTGCCGCCCCTCGTGATCAAGCCCGCGGAGATTCGCGAGTTTCTGGCCGCCCTTGACACCGTGGTCGGAGAACTGCCCGCTTGACGAGCAACCTTTGGGGGCAACCCGCGTTGTTGCTTGCCTGGTTCCAGGTTTGCTGCCGTAGGGGCAACCCTTGTGGTTGCCCTTGCGCTAGCGCAGACGTCGACAGTTTCGAGGAGAAACAAGACCAATGAGTTCTGGAGTCACCGCGGCGCGGGGGTTTCGTGCGGCCGCGGTCGAAGCGGGAATCAAAGCGGGGCGGACCGATCTCGCCCTGCTGGTTTCCGACCGGCCGTGTGTCGCCTCGGGCGTTTTCACTACGAACCTCGCGAAGGCCGCCCCCGTCCTCGTCTCCGCCCAGCACTTGATGGGCGGAAGCGCGCGGGCGGTGATCGTGAACGCCGGATGCGCCAATGCCGCGACTGGAGAGCAGGGCCTCGCCGATGCTCGCGAAACCGTCGCTCTGACCGCGGAAGCCCTGGGGTGCCCGGTCGCCGAGGTCCTCGTGTGCTCGACCGGCGTCATCGGCGTGAACCTCCCCATGGCGAAGATCCGCGCGGCCATTCCCGTGGCCCTCGCGGGACTTTCGAGCGAGGGCGGAAACGCGGCCGCGCGAGCGATCATGACCACCGACACAAAACCCAAGGAATCGTCGCGCACGGTCAACCTGGGCGGTGTTCAGGTGACGATAGGCGGTATGGCCAAGGGGGCCGGGATGATTGCGCCGAGCCTCGCGCCGCTGAATATCCCTTTGAATACCCCGCTTCACGCCACGATGCTGGCCTTCTTCACCATGGATGCCACCGTCGATCGGGCCACTCTGGACCGGCTCCTCATCGACGCGGTTGGTCCCACGTTTAACCGCATTACGGTCGACTCCGATACCTCGACGAACGACACCGCCATCGTTCTGGCAAATGGAGCCTCCGGAGCCGCTCCCATCACCGAGGCGGGGCCTGCTTACAACGTGCTCCGCGACGCATTCCGAGAAATCTGTCGGGACCTCGCCCTCATGATGATCCGCGATGGCGAAGGTGTGCAGCGAATCGCCGAAATTGTGGTCAAGGGGGCCCGCTCCGCAGACGACGCTCTCAGGATCGCACGCACCATCGCCGATTCACCCCTCGTGAAGACCGCACTGCATGGCGGTGATCCGAACTGGGGCCGCATCCTCGCGGCCGCGGGCCGAGCGGGAGTCGACTTCGACATTCATCGTGTGGACGTTTACATCGGCGATGTCTTCGTCTGCGAAGGCGGCGCGGCCCGACCGTACGACGAGAAAGCGGCCCATGAGGAGATGCTGAAAGACCCCGGAAGGCTCACCGTCGACCTTCACGCGGGCGACGTGTCCGGGAGCATGTGGATGTGCGATCTGACCAAGTCCTACGTCGAGATCAACGCTCACTACAGGACGTAGTTGAGTCTAGGGGGGACGGTGCACGGACCCGTCCCCCCTAGGACCCCCAGGGCCTCCGGCACGCCGAATGTTCCCAATGCTCGATGCGCCGGAATAAATCCGTCGCATCGAAAACGGTGTCGGCGAGCCTGCGGCCTGAATCTCTATTCGAGACGCCCATCCACCGACCCGTCCCCCCTAGCTAGCTAGGACCCCCAGGGCCTCCGGCACGCCGAATGTTCCCAATGCTCGATGCGCCGG
>CAZFQH010000072.1:6388-12465 GCA_964520805.1 uncultured Acidobacteriota bacterium
AATAAATCCGTCGCATCGAAAACGGTGTCGGCGAGCCTGCGGCCTGAATCTCCATTCGAGCCCCCACTCACAGGTGGCGGTCGTCAACGGGCCCGGCTAGGATTCTCCACATGACCAAACTGTGGGGCGGCAACTATGACGCCGAGCCCGATCGGCTCTTCTGGGAATTCAATCGATCGTTTCCCTTCGACCGGCGGCTGATCCGCGAGGAGATCGCGGCGTCGCGCGCTTACGCGCTGGCTCTTGGCCTTTGTCGAGCGATTTCAACAAACGACGCATCTAAGTTAGACCGGGGCCTCGCGCGGGTTCTCGCCAAGTACGACGCCGATCCGGCCTATGCCGCCATCGACGTGGAGGACGTCCACTCCTTCGTCGAAACGCGCCTTGAAGAAGAGATCGGGCCGCTCGCCGGCCAGGGTCATCTGGGCCGCAGCCGAAACGAGCAGTCGGTGACGGCGCTTCGCCTTTTTATTCGCGGCGCCATCGACGACCTTCGCCCGAGAGTGAAGGATCTGGTGGAGGCTCTCGTCACTCGCGGTCTTTCGGGCGCTGCTTTGCCCATGCCCGGCTACACCCACACCCGCGAAGCCGAGCCGATTACCTTCGGCCACTGGGCAGGGGCGCATGCCTGGGCCCTGGTGCGTGACTTCGAACGCCTCGGTGATGCCCGAGAACGGGTCAACGTCCTGCCTCTCGGCTCGGGTGCGCTGGCCGGCACTGCGCTGCCCTTGAAGCGGGAGGCTCTCGCCAAAGCCCTCGCTTTCACGGCAGTGTCCGAGAACGCTCTCGATGCGATCTCCGACCGCGACTTCGCGGCCGAGTTTGTTTTCGTCCTGGCTCAAATCCAGGCCCATCTGTCGCGTCTCGCGGAGGATCTGATCCACTATTCGTCGCTGCCCTACGGATTCGTGGCCCTTCCGGATGCGTTCACCACCGGCTCCAGCCTGATGCCGCAGAAGAAGAACCCGGATTCGATGGAGCTGGTCCGGGGCAAAGCCGCCCGCACCACCGGAGCCGTGGTTCGAATGCTCGCTCTCACCACGGGAGTGCCGGTGAGCTATCAGAAGGACTTCCAGGAAGACAAGGAAGCGGTGTTCGACGCTCTCGACGCCGTTCTGCCCTCGGTGACCGTCACTGCCGGTGTGGTTCGAGGACTGACCCTGAACCCGGGAGTCATGAAGAAGGCCGCGTCGGTTGAAGGGATGATGGCGGCCTCGCTCGCCGTCGCTCTGGCTCGAGAGGGCGTGCCGTTCCGCAAGGCTCACGGCATGGTGGGCTCGATGGTGGCGGATGCGGTCAAGGCGAAAACCCCCCTCCGCGATATCGCCAAGGCCGCGCTGCAAGGACGGCATCCGAAGATCGCCGCTCGCATCAACGACTTTTTCGATCCCGTTAAAGCAGTGGCCGCGAAGGCCGCGCGAGGCGGAACCGCCCCGGCCGCGGTACGCGTCTCACTGCGCTCCGCGCGCTCCCGCGTCGCGTCCTTCCGCCGCCAGCCGTAGAGAGGAAATGCGAGTTGTAGGAGCGCCCCTTGTGGGCGCCCTTGCGGCCACCCGCTTACGCTCGTTTGGCGCATAGGTGGTTTCTCTCACCCTGCTAGGCTCCGGATCATGCGGATTCGGGTTGGCACCAGCGGCTTTGCCTACAAGGAATGGAAGGGCTCTTTCTATCCCGAGAAGTTCAAGGATGAGGGCATGCTCGCGTACTACGCGGAGCGGTTCGAGACGGTGGAGATCAACAACACCTTCTACCGCATGCCGAAACCGGAACTTATCGAGAAATGGGCAGCGGACACGCCGGCGCACTTCGCCTTTGTGCTCAAGGCTCCCCAGAAGATCACCCACATCAAGAAGCTTGAGGACTGCGCCTCCGAGGTTGAGTACTTCCTGAGGTCCGCCCAAAGCCTCGGGGCCAAGCGCGGCCCCATTCTTTTCCAACTTCCGCCGTGGATGAAGAAAGACCTCGGAAAGCTGGACCGATTCCTCGCCCTTCTCCCCGAAGGCACCCGCGCCGCTCTGGAATTCCGTCACGCGACCTGGTTCGACGAGGAAACCTACGCCCTGCTCAAGGAGCGCCACGCCACCCTCGCCGCGTCCGAGACCGACGAAAAGACCGGAGAACTCGGGCCTCCGGTTCTGCCGACCACCGACTGGGGTTATTTCCGACTGCGCCGCACCGACTACACCGAAGCCGACCTGAAGGCCTGGATCGAACGCATCCGGCAACAGCCGTGGTCGGAAGTTTGGATCTTCTTCAAGCACGAAGACGAAGGCAACGCCGCGACCCTCGCCGCATCACTGCGGCGTCTTCTCTAGTCGCAAGCTCAACATCGCCAGGGCAGGTACGAGGCCTGCCCCTACAGGGATGCCCGCGGGCGGGGTTCGGGAGGTGGTTCTCGATTTAGGGCGGCCACCCTGAACTCGTTCGCTGTTGGGGTGCCGCCGGCCTCGTGGCCGCCCTTCACCGCCTGGCCCTGGCCTTGGGCCACGGGGTCAATCTCTCGAAGCTGCGGAGAAAGGCACCAGGCGGCGCTGGTTTTCATCCCACAGGGCGAGGGACCCGCAGCGAAGGCTTGTGCGGAGGGTGAGGGTAGGAGCCTGCTGCAGACGCGGGCTCGAAGCGAAGCATTCATCGAGACGGTAGTTCGGCACCTTCAGCGCCAGATGGTGGATGTGGTGGAAGCCTATGTTGCCGCTGAACCACTGAAGGACCTTCGGCAGTTTGAAGTAGGAGCTTCCCGAAAACGCCGCTTTCTCGACCGACCAGGAGCCATCACGATCCCAGTAGGTGTCTTCGAACTGGTGCTGTACGTAGAACAACCACACGCCCGCGGTGCCCGAAATGAGGACGATGGGCAGATGGACGAGGAGCAATGTCTTGAGCCCAAGCAGCGCGGTGAGGCCTCCAAAAAGCCCAAGCAGCGCGAGGTTATTCAAAACGATGCTGTTCCATTCCTTGCGATACGTGAAGGGCAGGTCGAACGGGAAGCGATGCTTGAGGACGAACTGATAGAAGGGTCCCACTCCCAACAGCACTGCGGGGTGGCGGTAGACGCGATAGGCGAGCCGGCGCCAGAGGGGCAGCGTCTGGTACTCCAGAAGCGTCATCGTATCAATGTCGCCGAAGCCGCGACGATCGAGGTTGCCCGAGGTGCCATGGTGGATCGCGTGGGTCTTTCGCCAATAGCTGTAGGGAATCATGGTCAGCATGCCGATGAAGGCGCCCACGCCGTCGTTGGCACGGGTCGACCCTAGAAACGACCCATGACCGCAGTCATGCTGGATGATGAAGAGTCGGACCACGAACCCCGCGCTGGGCAGGGCGATCAGCGCGGTGGTGAGAAAGCCCCAGCCCTGAACCACCGAAACCGCGGCGAGAGCCCAGCCCGCGATGAAGAGGGCCATCGTCGTCGCGAACTGTGTCCAGGCGCGTTGGTCCTGCGGTCGGGCGAACGGAGCGATCAGGAGTCTGAGTGAGACCTCTGCTTCCTCCTGCGGCGAGGGCTGAAGCAAGGACGGGGCGGTCCGGGGTTCAGTCGTCGTCGGTGACGACGGGGAGTCCGCATAGGCGCTGGAGCTGTCGAACATGGGCGGAGTCTAGAGAGGTTTGCGCGGCACTGTGTGTCACAGTTTCGTCATAGTTCCCTGGGGAGCCAAATCATTAACTCAGTTCGCTTTAGAGGCCTCAACTAATGCTCGGCCCGCGGTCTCACAATCCTCGATCGACACGTCGCGGTGGGAGACGAAGCGCAGGGTTTCGTTGCCCATAACGGAGACGCGGACTCCAATTTTCTCAAGGCGGTCACTCAAGGAGGGGGCGATGGGGGCATCGAAATACACGAAGAGGATGTTGGTTTCGGGTGCGATGACCCGGGCGCCGGCCACCTCCGCGGCGATGCCTGCGATCCGCCGAGCCTTCTCGTGATCCTCGGCGAGACGGGCCACCATCGTGTCGACGGCGACCAGACCGGCGGCGGCCAGGTGCCCGATCTGGCGCATGCCTCCACCGAACTGTTTGCGCACCCGCCGCGCCCGCTCGATGGCCTCGCGGCTGGCGCACAGAATTGATCCGACCGGAGCGCACAACCCTTTCGAAAGCGTCACCATCGCCGAGTCCGCGCCACGCACCAGGTCGGCGGGAGCGCAGCCAAGCGCCACCGCCGCGTTCCACAATCGGGCGCCGTCGATGTGGACCTTCAGTCCGATGGCGTGCGCGCCGTCGATGCTGGCCTTCATCTCCGACGCCGATGCGACGGTGCCCCCGGCGAGGTTGTGGGTGTTCTCGAGGACAAGGAGCGTGATCTCGGATCGATAGTACGAACGAGGCCGCAGAGAAGACGCGATGTCCGCAGCGGTCACGTGGCCCCTTGAGGTGCTCACGGTGCGGGGGACAACGCCGGAGAGAGCCGCCATGCCGGAAAGCTCGTAATCCACAACATGAGAGTGAGCGTCGCAAAGCACTTCGTCCCCGGGCCGGGTCCAGAGGCGGATGGCGACCTCGTTCGCCATGACCCCCGTGGGCATGAACAGCGCGGACTCAAAACCAAGCATCGATGCGACGCGCTGCTCCAGACGTATTGCGGTTGGATCCTCGAGGAAGACATCGTCGCCCACCTCGGCCTCGGCCATGGCCTTTCGCATGGCGTCGGTGGGCCGGGTGACGGTGTCCGAGCGCAGATCGATGATTCGGTTCATCGAGGCACGCTAAAGCCGCCTCCGTCCGCGGGTCAAACGACTAAGCTCGGCCAGGTGAAACGCGATTCTCAGGCGCTTCAGGCCCGCGAGCACGATCTGCTGGTGATCGGCGGGGGGATCGCGGGTGCCTGGACCGTGTGGGAGGCCGCTTCGCGGGGGCTCCGCGCCGCCCTCATCGAACTGAATGACTTTGGCCAGGCCACGAGCTGGTCGTCCCTCAAGACCGCCCACGGAGGCCTCCGGCACCTCCAGCGTCTCGACATTGCGGGATTCCGGGAATCCGTGCGCGAGCGCCGTGCGCTGCTTCGGGTGGCGCCCGAGATCGTGAGGCCGCTTGGTTTCGCGATTGCCGCCGCGAGTGAAATCGAACGAGTGAAGTTCCTGCTCGGCGGGCTGGTGAACGACGCCCTCTCGTTCGACCGCAACGAAGGTGTGCGAACGGATCGCTTCCTGGGCGTCTCGCGCCTCCTGAACCCGGCGGAAGCCGAGGCGCTCGCGGGCCCGGCATTAGCAGGCCACCGAGCCTTTGTCTGGCAGGATGCGCAGGTCACCCACACCGAGCGCCTGCTGATGGGATTGCTTCACGCCGCGGTCGCGGCCGGCGCTTCCGTGATCAACCGGTGCCGAGTCGACCAGGCCTCGCGGACGGACGACGGCTTCGAACTGCAAGCGCAGGACACAATGGACGGAAGCGCTCTTCGCATCCGAACCCAATCGATCGTCAATGCCGCGGGGTCCGGGGTCGAAGCGGTCGCGGGCCTTCTGAGGGAAACCTGCGGCTCGCCCGCGTTGATCCGCGGAGTCAATGTGGTTATGGGACGGAGCGTGGGCCCGGATGTCGCGATCGGCGCAAAAGATCAGGGCCGGTTCCTCTTCATCGCCCCCTGGTTGGGTCGATCGATACTCGGCACGATCTACGACGATGGACGGGGGCCGGTGGGACCGCGGATCGATGAGTTGATTCGGGCCGGAGCCCGGGCCTTCCCCTGGGCCGGCCTGACTCAGGCCGACATCACCTCCGTCCATGAAGGACACGTCCCGGGAGCCGAAAACGGCGAGCCCGTCTATCGCTCACGAATCATCCGCCACGCGAATCCGCGTGTGCTTTCAATCCTTACCGCGAAGTACACCACCGCGCGCGCCACCGCGGAGCAGGCGGTCACAAGGTTGGGAGGTGCTTTGTCGAAGCGGATAGATCCCTCATTTTCCGCGAGCCAGGTGCTTCCCATGGCGACACCCCTGACCGGCAGTTTCAGCGATCGCCTCCGCTATGCGGAGGAGCACGAAATGGCCCTGGATCCGGGTGACGCGCTGCGGGGCCGGCTCATCGAAGGGGCCTTTGGCGAAACCGGGCGCGCGGAGGTTCAAAGACAGCTATAAGAT
>CAZFQH010000073.1:0-1421 GCA_964520805.1 uncultured Acidobacteriota bacterium
GCTCAGGCTCCTCCGCGCGGCCGGCTTCAAGGCCCGCTGCGTCGACGATCCCGTCCTCCGCCGCGACGTCTTCGTCGGCGTGCGTCCGCTCTGATCGGTCGACGCCAGGAGACGAGGCACGGCGCTTCGATCATTCGACGCGCCATTCGCCTCCACGCCTGGACTTCCGTGGCCGGGTCCGCCCTCTGACCGTGCTGCGCATGTCGAACTACCTGAAGTCCAAGGGCCCCATCGCGCCTGTACCGCCCTTCTGTCTTCGCGGCGAACCGAGTAGCCTCTCGGACATGGATTCAATGCACGCTCACGCTCCGGGTCTCCGTGTCCTGCTCGTCCTCGCCGGGCTTGGCCTGGCCTGTGGGTCGCCGCCGCCCGCTCCTCCGGTCGAGGCCCCGAAAGCGGTGGAGTCGCCGGTCGCAACCGGTGAATCAACGCAGGCCTCGTCGAGCCCGACACCGACTTCGGGCGTACCCGTGATCACCAGTTTCGGCGTGGCTGAATGCGACAACTACGTCAAGAAGTACATGGAATGTGTAGACGGCAAGGTATCGGGGGAAGCCCGCGACAAACTCCTCGAGACCTTCACGGCGAACCAGACCAAATGGCGGGCCATGTCGACGATGCGCGAGGCGGGCATAGCCCTCGGCATCGCGTGCAAGGCCTCGCTGATCAAGGCCAAGGAGGAACTCTCAGTCGAGTATGGCTGCGAGTTCTAGGAACCTCATCGGGCGAGACGTGCCTCGCCCCTACGCCGCTTCCTTGATCGCTTCGGAGAGTTTGCCTGCGAGTTCTTCGATGTGGGCCTTCTCAATGATGAGTGGCGGCGACAGGGCGATTATGTCGCCGGTGGTTCGAACCAGCAGGCCCTTCCGAAAAGCGCGGACGAAGACGTCGTAGGCCCGGGCGCCCACCTTTCCTGGGATTGAAGCCAGTTCGACGCCGGCCACGAGGCCCATGTTTCGGATATCGATGACGTTCGGAAGCCCGCGCAGCGAGTGCATCGTCTCCTCCCAGAAAGGCGCCAATTCGCCGGCGCGCTCGAAAAGGCGCTCTTCCCGATAGAGGTCGAGGGTGGCGATGCCGGCCGCCGCCGCCACCGGGTGTCCCGAATAGGTATACCCGTGGAAGAGTTCTATCGCACCCTCGGGCCCGGTCATGAAGGCGTCATGGACCTTGTCGCTCGCGAACACTGCCCCCATCGGCACCGTCCCGTTCGTCAGGCCTTTCGCGACGATCACCATGTCTGGAATGACGCCGAACTTGTCCATTGCGAACGGGGCGCCGAGTCGGCCGAAACCCGAGATTCCCTCGTCGCCATCCTTGAAGCTTTTGTCTATGATCCGCTCATCTCCTGGCGCCTGCTCAACACCAACAACAGCAATGCCAAGGCGGAGGTGGATGGAGGAGGCGCTGGCGCTGGGCAT
>CAZFQH010000073.1:1431-12379 GCA_964520805.1 uncultured Acidobacteriota bacterium
GATCCCATGTTTATCGCAGATCTCACGCAGCCGCTGCAGATAGCCTTTGGGCGGAAGGAGCACACCGGTCGAGCCGGCCATGGGTTCGACGATCACCGCCGCGATGGTCGACGCGTCGTGCAGGGCAACGAGGCGTTCCAGGTCTTCGGCGAGTTCAGCACCGTGCTCGGGCTGCCCTTTGCTGAAGGCGTTCCGTGAGAGATCGTGGGTGTGGCGGAGATGGTCCACTCCGGTGAGCATGGATCCGAAGGTCTTCCGATTGTTCACCATTCCGCCGACCGAAATTCCTCCGAAGCCGACTCCGTGATAGCCACGCTCCCGGCCGATGAGACGCTGCCGGGCTCCCTCGCCGCGGACCCGGTGCCAGGCGAGAGCGATCTTGAGTGCCGTATCGACGCCCTCGGATCCCGAGTTCACGAAGAAGACATGACGGTGAGACGGCGGTAGAATCTCCGCGACTTTGTTCGCAAGTTCGAAGGCCTTGGGATGACCCATCTGAAAAGGCGGGGCATAGTCCAGTTCTCCCACCTGGCGCCGCACCGCTTCGACAATCTTCGGGCGGCAGTGGCCGGCATTCACACACCACAGACCGGCCGTTCCATCGAGGACCTGCCGACCGTCGTCGGTGGTGTAGTGCATGCCTTCCGCCTTCACCAGCATGCGGGGGGTCTGCTTGAACTGGCGGTTGGCCGTGAAGGGCATCCAGAATGCGTCGAGATCGAGAGCGGTCATCGTGGTCATGGTCGGTCCTTGGGGTGGTTCCGCGGCGCGGGGACGGTAACGCAAGTGAGGTGGGAGAAAAGGGACCGGGAAGGGGGAGTGCCTGACCTGCCTGGCACTGAGGGGGTCGCGACCTTCATCGGTTCCATGGCTTGCCCGCGGACCATTCCGCGATGACGGCCTGAAGTTCATCGAGGCGTCCCGTAAAAAAATGATCCGCGCCCTCGATCACTTCAAGGCGTTTGGGTTCGCCAAGGGGGGCGACAAAATCGCGGATCGCCGCACCTGAACCAAATTCGTCCTGGCCGCCCTGGACGAACAGGACGGGAGCCTTGAAGTCGGCAAGATGCCGGGTATCGGTTACGCGCGTGATCGGGAAGCCAAGCAGCAGGATGGCCTTGACCGCATCCTCCTGCGTGGCCACGTGGGCGGCCATGGCCGCGCCGAAAGAGAAACCACCAAGAAGGAGGGGTACTCCGGGGAAGCGTCGCGCGATCTCCGTGAGCGCAGCGCGCACGTCTTCCTGTTCTCCCACCCCGTGATCGTGCTGGCCTTCGCTGCGCCCGACCCCGCGAAAATTGAACCTGAGGACGGGAATGCCCTGGGACTGCATACCTTTGGCGGCGCGGAAGATGACCTTGAAGTGCATCATCCCGCCATGCAGCGGGTGCGCGTGGCACATCACCGCGGCGGCCTGCGGACGCACATTGGCAGGCGGCAGGTTCAGGATGGCTTCGAGGCGCCCCGCCGGACCATCGATGTCGAACGTCTCCGTCTCGCGATGGCTCAGGCCGTTCACTCCGCCTCGGGGACCTTTACGCTTCCGCTCGGGCCGCTCAACTCGAGCCCGCACTCGGGGCAGGTCCCGCCGTATTTTTCGGGCAGTTTCGAATCACACGCGGGACAGTTTGAGTACCGACCTGAAGTGGGGTCGAATCCCGGGTCCGGTACGTCGTCGGCGTCGACCAGTGCTCCGTGAAGGGCGGTCTGCGCTTCCGCCAGGGCGTCCGGCCGGATTAGGAGGAGATAGCGCCCGTTCTGCACGAGCACCCGAGACGGGAGTTTTAGATCCGCGAAGGCCGCCACGGCGGGTTCGAGATCCGCGAGGGAGTCGAAGGTCCGGACGGGCAGAAGGCTGGAGGCGGGGAGCGAATCAAGGGCTGTCCGCCAATCCCCGGAGGCGTCGCCGCTAGTCGCCGCCGCGGCCAGCCCCTTGCGACCGAGACCCTCTGCCTGCAGGACCAGGGTTTCCCCGCAATCCGAGCAGATCCTGATCTCGGGACGGAACTCGTCATCGCAGACCGGACAGTAGCGGACCATTTCCATGGGGGGAGAGGTTAGCAAACCCCGGGAAACGAAGAACCGCCCGGATCCGCGGACGCGGGCGGGCATCCGTGGACGGCCGGAGCGGGCAAGTTGAAAGTAGTTGGTGGGTCCCGGGCCGTTACGCGGCGTTACGAATGTAGAACTGACTTGCGTTCTTCGGCTGCGGCTTGGTTTCGGTGGGCTGGAGCACGACCTTGCGCGCACCCATCGCCCGGGCCTTCCTCGCCGTCGCCTTCAGCAAGGCGCGCTCGGCGGCCCGGCGGTGCGAGCCCTCGGTGACGATGAACTCATCCAAACTCGCCAGAGTGCCGCCAAGACCCAACTGCGGGCGGAACGAAAGAGCGGCCAGACCGACCAGTTTGCCCTCGGATTCAGCCACTCGCACGAGGAAATCGGGATCGTTCAGAGTCTTGCGGAAGGTGTTCGCGAACCCGAGGGGTTCAGGGAAGTACCCCTTCTGCTCGAGAAGTGTGAGGATGCCGACACCGTCGGACAGAAACGCAGGGCGAACGCTAACAGGCATGGATTCGTACTCCTTTCAGTTGGCGGGCGATGTGGCGAACAAGCCACAATCGTGAGGATGTACGGGTCCGCCAGATCATCCCCGAACTAAATTCTAGCAAAGTAGATGCCAAAGGAAGGTGAGAGGGACCACCGACCTCAGGAAACCTGAACAATTGGAAGTGAAGGACGCTTGGTCCGCTCCGGCAAACTGACCCCGGATTCTTCAACCAGAAGATCGGCGAGAGTCAGACGGCTGAGAACATCGTCCACAGCTCTTTGGACGAGCCTCCAGACGGAACGGACGGAGCAGTCTGAGTTATGGCCACAACCGCGTGTGGCGCTGGAGTGACGACCGCAAAATCCTGCGTCAAAAATGCGTCCGCCCAGACACGCCAAGGCGTCGCCCACATTGATTTCACTGGCTTTACGCGCGAGGGAATAGCCACCGGATTGCCCGCGAAGTGCGGCCACAAAACCACCTCGCTTCAATGCGCGAAGCAACTTCGCCACGTTGGGGCCGGAAATGCGTTCGGCCTCGGCGATCTGTGGAATCGTGCATGAGCCCGGGGAGCTTCGGGCGAGGGTCAGAAGACATCGCAGGCCGTACTCTTCCTGTGCAGAGAGCTTCATCGCGGCATCCTCATCACATCAGGCCGAGCTGAAGGCGAGCCGCGTCGCTCATGAGATCTTGGGTCCAGGGCGGATCGAACGTCACATCGACGTCGGCTTGGACCACATGAGGTAACTCATTGACTTTACGCATGATGTCCTGCTTGAGGACGTCGCCCATCCCGCACCCTGGGGCGGTCAGGGCAAAGCGAACGCTGACTTTTTTTCCGGCCTGCATGCCGTCCTCGGGACCTACTTCCGACACCTTCACCGAATAGACGAGGCCCAGATCTACGATGTTCACCGGTATTTCTGGGTCGTAGCAGGTCTTCAGCCGGTCCCACACCACCTGGTCGAGGGGTTTCTCACCGATTTCCTCGGCGGTCGGGGCGACGTCGACTTTCTCTCCAATGGCATCCGCATCCTTGGCATCGATCCGGACCATGTATCCCATTTCGGTGACACAGGTATGAGAACCGCCCAGGGACTGGGTCAGATAGACCGTCTCGCCGGCCTTCAATTCGTGGGGCGTCCCGTACGGGACGAGCGCGCCGAAGATGTCTCGAGAAACGACTCGTGGCTCTCTCATCGTGGCCTACTCGGTGCTCACGGTTTTTGGCGCGCCATCGGCGAGGGCGGCCTTTAACGCATGCCAGGCAAGGGTGGCGCACTTCACGCGGGCGGGGAACTCAGCCACGCCCGAGAAAACGGAGAGTTTTCCGAGATCCGCGACCGCGCGGTGGGACGCCTCATCCGGCGGTGCGGTGATCATGTCGTGGAAGAGGCCAAAGGTCACCAGGGCCTCATCGCGGGTCTTTCCGCGCACGAAGTCGGTCATGATCGACGCGGAGGCGGTTGAGATCGAGCAGCCCTGGCCGACGTAGGCCGCATCGGCGATTTTCTCCCCGGCCGCATCCATCGTGAGGTACAGGGTGCCTTTGTCTCCGCAAAGCGGGTTGTAGGCGGGCTGAGTGAACGTGGCGCCGTCGATCACGCGGGCGTTCCTCGGCCTCTTCCCATGATCGAGAATCACGTCCTGGTAAAGGTCGCGAAGGTCGGAACTCACGCGAATATCTCCTGGACCTTGCGTATGCCGCGGATGAGGACGTCGATGTCCGCGCGCGTGTTGTAGACGCCGAGCGAGGCGCGGATGGTGGCCGGCACTCCGAATCGGTCCATCACCGGCTGCGCGCAATGGTGTCCAGTGCGGACTGCGACCCCTTCGTAGTCCAGTATCGAACCCGCGTCGTGGGGATGGACGCCCTCGATGACGAATGAGAGCACCGAGGTTTTGTGCGCGGCGGTGCCGATCATCCGGACCCCGGGAATCGAAGCGAGGGCGCCCGTTCCATAGGCGAGGAGATCTTTCTCGGCCACCGCGACCGATCCCATGCCGAGGCCGTTGAGGTAGTCGACCGCGGCTCCGAACGCGATCGTGCCTGCGATGTTGGGAGTGCCCGCTTCGAACTTGAAGGGCGCCTCGTTATAGGTGGTCTTCTCGAAACTCACCGAGAGGATCATGTCGCCGCCGCCTTGCCAGGGGGGCATCGCGTCCAGCAGGGACTTGCGCCCCCACAAAGCGCCCATGCCGGAAGGCCCGTACATCTTGTGGGCCGAGAAGCAGTAGAAGTCGCAGCCAATGGCCTTCACATCCACCGGCATGTGCGGAACCGCTTGCGCGCCATCGACCAGGACGACGGCGTCCCGCGTCCTCGCCCGAGTGAGCGCGGTCATCCCCGTGACGTCGTTGATCGTGCCGAGAGCGTTGCTTACGTGGGCCACGGCCACGATTCGGGTGCGCGTGGAGAGGAGGGCCTCGAAGGCCTCCAGATCGACCTCGCCCGCGTCGTTGATGGGTGCCACCACCAACCGCGCCTTCTTCTCCTCGCACAACATCTGCCAGGGGACGATGTTCGCGTGGTGCTCGAGTGCGGTGATCAGGATCTCGTCGTCCTTCTGGACGTTCGCGCGCCCCCAGGTCTGGGCCACCAGGTTGATCGCCTCCGTGGTGCCTCGCAGAAACACGATCTCTTTCGGAGAATTGGCGCCGATGAATCGGGCGACCTTGCCCCGCGTCGCCTCATAGGCATCGCTCGCGCGCACGGAGAGATCGTGAACGCCGCGATGCACATTTGCGTACATCCGCTCGTAGACCTGACGTTCGGCTTCGATCACCGCCTGGGGCTTTTGGGCGGAGGCCGCGGAGTCGAGATAGACGAGCGGCTTGTTGTGGACCTCGGTGCTCAGGATGGGGAAGTCGGCGCGCACGGCGGTCACGTCCAGGAGAGGGGCCGGTGTCACCTCGGCGGGGTTCACGGAAGCTCCGTCGGCCGGCCGCACGACGGCCGCGGCGGTCAGGGTTTTCATGCCGCCACCCCGAGTTGTTCGAGACTCGGCGCGATCCGGGCTTCGACCACGGACCTCGTGTCCGCACCGGTGAGTCGAGACAGGATCTCGCCCGCGAAGGCGCGCGTCAGAATCAGGGTCGCCTCCTGAAGATCGATCCCGCGGGACCGCAGATAGAAGAGCTGGGCGGGGTCGATCTGTCCGGTGGCGCTGCCATGTTTGCACTTCACGTCGTCGGTGAGAATCTCCAGAGACGGGGTCGAATGCACCTGGGCGCGCTTCGAAAGAAGCATGTTCTTATTGCCTTGAGTCGCGTCGGCGCCACGAGCGTCGGCCTCGACCTTGATCTGGCCGTGGAACACGCCCCGGCCCTCGTCGGCCGCGAGGCCGCGATAGTTCTGGCGGCTCGTCACCCCCGGGGCCGCGTGGGACACGACGGTATGGATATCGCTGACCTGGGTTCCCCGTGCGACAAAAACCCCGCCAAGATCCGCCGAGCCGCGATCGCCTTTGAGGGCGACCACGATCTCCGAGCGGGTCCACGAAGCACCCGTTTGAAGGAGAGTGTCGTTGAAGACGGCGTGAGGGCCGACGGCGATCGTAGCGGTGTCGAAGTGAGGGGCTCCGATGGGCGACTCGTGCACCCGCACCAGGTCCAGGCGCGACCGGTCGTGAAGCTCGATCGTGGTCTGCTGGTTCGTGAAGCCGCGGGCCGAGGACTGGCCGATCACCGCCACCAGGACCCGAAGGCTGGCGTCACGTCCCAACCGGATGAAGTTGCGCAAGTGCCGCGCCGCGGGCCGGTCGGTCGAGGACGCGATAACGATGATCCGCACCTCGGCTTCCACCTGCGAAAAGTCCTCGACCTCGAGAAACGCGCCGTCTCTGAAGGCCGCGGTGTTCAGGTCCCACAGGGTGCCATGACTCCCGCTCGTTCCCTCGATTGAGGGGCGTAGTTCATCGGGCGTGGTTTCGAGGATCCGGGACACCGGTGAAATACGCACACCCTTCGGCCACGCGGATTCGGGCGAGGACAGGGTCGCGGAGTGGAAGCCGTCGACAAAGACCATTGTCACCGCGTCCTGTGCTGTGAAGGCGCCAACCAGACCCTCGGGGTCGGACCCTGCGACCGAGATGGCGTCGGCCACGAAGGAGTCGGTGCCCAGGTTCGGAAGGGGAGTGGTGCGCCAGGCTTCGAGTTTCGTACTGGGCAACCCGGCGGCGTTGAAGCGGCCGATCGCGGCCGTGCGAGCTTCAGAAAGCCACGCAGGCCCCGGCCACGTCGTCACCGCAGACGCGATTTCACCAAACGGAGAGTATGAAGGCACCATCAGCTGGCCTTAGCGGGTTCCTTCTCGAGCCACTCGTATCCCTTCGACTCGAGCTCCAGGGCCAGTTCCTTGCCACCGGACAGGGCGATCTTTCCGTCGATGAGGACATGGACGAAGTCAGGAACGATGTACTCCAGGAGGCGCTGATAGTGGGTGACCACGATCATGGCCCGATCCTCGGATCGCAGCTTGTTGACGCCGTTCGCCACGATCCGCAGCGCGTCGATGTCGAGGCCGGAATCGGTCTCATCGAGGATCGCGAGCGAAGGCTCGAGGACTGCCATCTGGAAGATCTCATTGCGCTTCTTCTCGCCCCCGGAGAAACCTTCGTTGACGTTGCGCTTCACCAGCGCTTCGTCGAGATCCACGAGCTTCGCCTTCTCTTTCGCGATGGTCAGGAAGTCCATCGCGTCCATGTCCGGCTCTCCGCGGTGCCTGCGGATCGCGTTCAGAGCGGAGCGGAGGAAGTAGAGGTTTGAGACGCCGGGGAGTTCGACGGGATACTGATAGGCGAGAAAGACTCCCTCGCGTGCTCGAATCTCGGGCGCCATGTCGAAGAGCGGGGAGCTCTTGTAGAGAACCTCACCGCCGGTCACGGTGTAGCCGGGTCGTCCGGCCAGAACGTGAGCGAGCGTGCTCTTGCCTGAGCCGTTTGGTCCCATGATGGCGTGAACTTCACCGCCATTGACGTTCAAGGTCAGGCCCTTGAGGATGGGTTTGTCGCCCGCGTTCGCGTGGAGGTCGGTGATACGAAGCATTGGTTGAGTTCCGGGCCGATCAGCCCACGGATCCTTCGAGAGAGAGACCGAGGAGCTTCTGCGCTTCGACCGCGAACTCCATCGGCAGTTCCTTGATCACTTCCTTGCAGAAGCCGTTGACGATCATCGACACCGCGTCCTCGGTCGAGAGGCCCCGGCTCTGAAAGTAGAAGATCTGGTCGTCGCTGATCTTCGAGGTGGTCGCCTCATGCTCCATCTGGGCCGTGGGGTTCTGCACGTCGATGTAGGGGAAAGTGTGCGCGCCGCAGTTTGAACCGAGCAGCAGGGAGTCGCACTGCGAGTAGTTCCGCGCACCTTCCGCGTTCTTCCCGATCTTTACCAGGCCTCGATAAGTGTTCTGGCCGTGGCCGGCCGAAATGCCCTTCGAGACGATCGTGGACCGGGTGTTCTTCCCGATGTGGATCATCTTCGTTCCGGTATCGGCCTGCTGGCGATTGTTGGCGAGGGCCACTGAATAGAACTCGCCGACCGAATCGTCACCCTGGAGAATGCAGCTTGGGTACTTCCAGGTGATCGCGGAGCCGGTTTCGACCTGGGTCCACGAGATCTTCGACTTGTTGCCGCGGCACGCGCCGCGCTTCGTCACGAAGTTGTAGATTCCGCCCTTGCCGTCCTTGTCGCCGGGGTACCAGTTCTGGACCGTCGAGTACTTGATCCGCGCGTTCTCGTGGGCCACCAGTTCGACGACGGCGGCGTGCAGTTGGTTCTCGTCGCGCATCGGGGCGGTGCAGCCTTCGAGGTAGCTCACGGCCGCATCGTCATCGGCGATGATCAGGGTCCGCTCGAATTGACCGGTATTCTTTGCGTTGATGCGGAAGTAGGTCGACAGCTCCATCGGGCATTTGACGCCCTTGGGGATGAAGCAGAAGGACCCGTCCGAGAAAACCGCGGAGTTCAAAGCGGCGTAGAAGTTGTCGGAGTAGGGGACAACCGATCCGAGGTACTTCCTGACCAATTCAGGATGCTCGCGGACCGCCTCGGAGAACGATCCGAAAATGACCCCCACCTCATGGAGTTTGTCCCGAAACGTGGTGGCGACTGAGACCGAATCGAATACGGCGTCCACCGCCACCCCGGCCAGGGCCGCCCGCTCGTGGAGCGGAACTCCCAATTTCTCATACGTTTCCAGAAGTTTTGGGTCGACCTCGGCAAGGCTCTTCGGACCATTCCCCTTCTGTTTCGGAGCCGAGTAATAGACGATCGACTGGAAATCGATGGGGGGGTAGTGGACCCTGGCCCACGTGGGCACTGGCATGGTATTCCAGTGCCTGAAGGCCTTCAGGCGAAAGTCCAGAAGCCATTCGGGCTCGCTCTTCTTGGCCGAGATCAGCCTCACCACGTCCTCGGAAAGTCCGGCCGGAATCGCATCCGAGGCGATGTCCGTGACGAAGCCCGCCGCGTACTCCGCACTGGTCAGGTCGGCGAGGAGCCGGCTGGACTCAGAAGGGGACTGTGGCTGGGCAGTTTCGGTCATGGCGGGGATCCATCGCGTATTGTACGCGAATCTATACTAAAAAGTCTAGTATGAAACGGGACGCGGCCCTCGTGGGTGCCTCAGTGAAAGAAGCGCTTCCTTATTTGGTCGGGGCGGGGAAGCCCCGAGCACGCATCAGGGCGTCGATCTTCGCGTCGCGGCCGCGGAACGCGCGGTAGGCGTCTTCAGGATCCACCGCATTCCGAACCGCGAAGAGGTTGTCGACCAGCTTCTTCGCCAGGGCCTGGTCGTAGTAGCCCCCGGGCGCCGCCTCGAAAGCCTCGGCCGCGTCCGCGGTGAGAACGTCGGCCCACATGTAGCCGTAGTAGCCCGCGGAGTATCCCTCGCCGGAGAAAACGTGTGTGAACTGCGTGCTGCGATGCCGCATTGGAATCTCCTTCGGCATGCCGAGATTCTTCAACTCCTCGCGCTCGAAGACGCGCGGGTCGAGACCCTTCGGATCGACCATGTGGTACTTCATGTCCATGATCGCGGAGCCAAGATACTCCGTGGTGTCGAAGCCCTGATTGAAGGTGGCGGCCTTGCGGATCTTCGCCACCAGCGCGGCGGGGATCGGCTTGCCCGTCTCGTAGTGGACGAGATAGCCGTTGATCACCTCGTCGGTGGTCAGCCAGCGCTCGAGCAGCTGCGACTGGAATTCCGTGTAGTCGCGAACCCCGCCGTTGAGCGTCGGGTACGCGACGTTGGCGGAGAAGTAGTGAAGCGCGTGGCCGAACTCGTGGAAGAACGTCACCGCGTCGGTCCAGGAGACGAGAACGGGCTTGCCCGCTGCGCCTTTCACGAAGTTCGAGTTGTTGGATCCGAGGACGGTCTTCTTGCCGTCGAAGGTCTCGTGACCCCGGTAGGTGGTGGCCCAGGCCCCCGAGCGCTTTCCGGGCCGGGCGTAGGGATCGAGGTACCAAAGACCGATGTGGGCGCCCGACGTCGCGTCCGTCACCTCCCAGACCTTCACGTCCTCTTGGAAGACGGGGGCCTTGTCCGCGGGGACCGGCGTGAACTTGAAATTGAAGAGCCGCCCGGCCACGTAGAACATGGCCTCGCGCAGCTTGTCGAGCTGGAGGTACTGCTTCACTTCATTGGAGTCGAGGTCGTACTTCGCCTTACGAACCTTCTCGGCGTAGAAGCGGTAGTCCCAGGGCTCGATGGTGATGCCCGGACCCTCCTTGGTCGCGATCGCCTGCATGTCGGCGACCTCTTCCTTCACACGAGCCAGGGCCGCGGGCAGCACCGCCTCGAGCAGCCCTACCGCGCGCTCGGGGGTCTTGGCCATCCGGTTCTGGAGGCGCCAGGCCCCCTAGTTGTCAAAGCCGAGCAGACCCACCCGCTCGTCGCGGAGCTGCAGGACTTGGGTGATCACCGCGTTGTTGTCGCGTTCGTCGCCGTTGTCGCCGCGGGAGTAGTAGGTCTGCCAGACCTTCTCGCGGAGGGCGCGCTCAGTGGAGAAGGTGAGGAAGGGATCCATCGAGGACCGGGTGTTGGTGATCGCGTATTCTCCTTCGCGCTTCCGTTCCTTCGCCGCGGCCGCCGCGGCTTGCCCGAACGATTCGGGAAGGCCGCCGAGCTGGTCCTTGTTGATGTAGAGGACATAGCCCTCTTCGTCGGCGAGGACGTTGTTGGCGAACCTCGTGTACAGCGACGCGAGCGTCTTGTTGATCTCGGCGTAGCGCTCCTTCGCCTTGCCGGAGAGCGTCGCGCCGTTGCTCGCGAATCCGTCATAGACGAGCCAGACCAGACGCTGCTCGTCCGGACGAAGCGTCTTCTTCTCGGCGCCCTCGTACACCGCCTTGACCCGGGCGAACAGAGTCGCGTTCTGGGTGATCTTCGAGTTGAACTCGGAG
>CAZFQH010000074.1:0-12311 GCA_964520805.1 uncultured Acidobacteriota bacterium
GCCCAGGATTGCCTGGCCTTCACCGGCGGTGCTTCGACGGCGTCGCTGCTGCGGAACACGCCGGGCGTCGTCGAGCGAGGAACGCGGATCAACGTCGAGGCCGACTCCTTGAACGCGGCGGTCCTCGGGCCCGAGGCCACGCCGGATTCGGAGACCTACGATTTCTTCCTCAAGGATGTCCTGCGCGACATGACGCAGAAGGCCGGCCAGAAGTGCACGGCCATCCGCCGCATTCTCGTACCGGAGGCCCTGAGCGAACGTTTCCGCGACGATCTGGCCGATCGCCTGGCCGCGGTGGTGGTGGGAAATCCGGGGACCGACGGCGTGCGGATGGGCCCGCTCGCCACCTCGGCTCAGAAGGCCGCGGTTCTCGAAGGTCTCTCGTTGTTGGCGCGCGACGGTCGGATTGTTCATTCGCGGCCCGGCTTAAAGCCTGAGGGAGTTCCCGAAGGCCAGGGTTTCTTCGTCTCGCCCACGCTCCTCGAGGTTGAACCCGGAGCCGACGCTCCAAGCGTTCACTCGCACGAAGTTTTCGGCCCCGCGGCCACCATCGTTCCGTATGACGGTACCGCCGCTCAGGCGGTGGAGCTTGTCTCCCGCGGAGCCGGTGGGCTCGTCTCCTCGATCTACTCCGAGGATGTCCCCTTCGTGTCCGAGGCGACGCTCGGCCTCGCGCCGTTTCACGGTCGGCTCTTCCTCGGCAGTGTGAAGATCGCCGAATTGTCACCCGGTCCGGGGACGGTCCTTCCTTCCCTGGTTCACGGCGGTCCCGGTCGCGCCGGAAACGGAGAGGAATTGGGCGGCGAACGAGGCCTCTCTTTCTATATGCAACGCACCGCCATCGAAGGCGCGCGTCCGGTCATCGACCGGATCCTCAAGCAGGGAGGGGTTTCGTGACCGAGCTTTTCGTGAAGGATCTTTCCGGCAACGACATCTCCCTCGCCGGCATCGCGAAGAGCAAGCCCACCCTTTTCATTTTCGTTCGGCACTTTGGGTGAATCTTCTGCCGAGAGCAGGCGGTGCAGGTGCACCGCGAACGGGAAGCCTTCGCGAAGCTCGGCGTCCAACCGGTGGTGATTGGTCACTCGAGTCTTCGCTACGCGAAGGCCTTCGTGGATGAGACCCAGATCGATCTGCCGGTATTCGTGGACGAGAAGCGCGTGGTCTATAAGGCCCTCGAGTTCAAACGACCCTTTCTCGCGTTCCTTACCCCGAAGGTTCTGAAACGCGCGGCGGAAGCGCGCCGGAATGGTTTCAGCCAGCCCGGAGTTCATGGCGACGCTTTCCAGCTCGGCGGAGTTCTTCTGCTGATGCCCGACGGCTCGATGCCCTACAAGTATTCAAGCCAATTTGCGGGCGACCACCCCAAACTCGAAGACCTCAAGGCCGAGGTTCGCAAGGCGATGGCGTAAAGGCTGTTCGCTAGACCAGTTTGTCCATGCCCATGTGATCGCTGGTCCGCCGGTCGCGAATCACTTCGCCGGTGGCTTCAGTCTTATAGCGTTGGGCGTCGGCGGCCAGGGTCAACACCGTGACCGGCCTTCTTTTTCCGCGCAGGTTGAGGATGCCGACCGACTTCAGACCCAGGCTTTCAGGATCGCGATCACCGATGAGGCCACTATCGAACAGCGCCGAGCCGGGCAAGGCGCGATGTTCGAGGCGTGATGCCGTATTCACGGTGTCGCCAAGCAGCGTCCGGTCCTGCTGATAGAAGGGGCCGACCGAGGTCACGATCGTGGGCCCCCAGGCGACACCGACCCGGATTTCGATGGGCGCGATGCCGTGCGGCGCGATCTGAGCCGCGATCCGGCTTCGCGCGTCCAGGATGTCGGAAACCGCGGCCACCGCGGACAGGCCATCGGGAAAGAAACCCATAATGCCGTCGCCGATGTATTTGACGATTTCTCCACCGTGCTGGTAACAGATCGCGGCCACCACGGTGAAGTAGGAGTTGAGCAGGGCCACCAGTTGCGGAGGCCGCAGCACCTCCGAGGCATTCGTGAAGCCGCAGATGTCGACGAACATGACGGCGCGATCCACCACTTCCTCTATGCCCTCGGGGCCGCCCGGGCCGTCCTTGTCGATCTTGTCCCAGGTGGAAGGAGGGATGTAACGGCGCAGCACCTCCTGCATCCGCACGTTCTCCTCGTGGATAGCCTCGAGCTGAGTGTAGGAAGCCTGAACCTCCGCATTCTTGCGCGCGAGTTCGCGCTCGTAGTCGAGCCTTCGGATGAGCAGGCCCATCTGATCGCACAACGTGAGGAAGGCGGCCTCATCGGCGGCTTCGAGCGACTCCCGAATATCGTCCTCGATCACGAAGTAGCCGCGGAATTCGGGGCCGGAGAACACGGGGATCGCACAGGAGAAACGCGGAGCGTGGCCCAGAATGAAGCTCTGGCCACGAAGATGAAGGCTGCCGCCCCGCCTCACCCCTTTCGCCTGCAACTCGAGCACCTCGCGCATCAGGGGCGGGGCCTTCGCTCCTTGAAACGAAGGGCAGGCGGCTTCAATCGACCACAGCCCTTCGCCGTGTCTTTCCAGGAAAGCCGAGAACGCGTAGCCGGCGCGGGTCACCGCCGCCGCGGTCATCACCGATCGCGCCGCCCCCAGATCCGCGCGCTCGAGGGCCAGATGCACCACGTCGCGCACCATCTCGAGCCGGGACCGGAGGCGGGCTTCGGCATCGTAGGAATCGCGGTTCTCGAGCACGGTGGCGACGTAACCCGACAGCAGCGAGAGCAGATTCATGCTGTCTTCGGAAGGACGCTGCTCGTCGTCTGGATCCTCGAAAAGAATGTAGCCCCAGAGCCTATGAGCGGAACGGATCTCGACCAGACCATGATCACCGGGCTGAATATCCAGTTTTCGCGCTCGAGCCTCGGAATAGGCGTGAATGGGAGCCTGCCGATTTCCCCCGATGAACGTTCCCGGAACGAACGCGGCCAGGTCGAGCTTGAAGCCCCGCTCGAACGCCTTGAACAACTCGACGATCGGCACCCGGTCGGGCAGGTTTGTGGCTCCTTGAACCGCGGCGCGGGCCGCGAAGCGGTTGTCGGCCTCGGCGATGTAGATGGCGGCCCGACGGAAGGGCGTGATCGCGGACACCGCGCGCACGAACCGGTCGAGCAGTTCCTTCGAGTCGCCGCCGACCTTCAGATTTCTCGACAGCTCCAGCAGGGCCACGGCCCGCCTTCGCATGCGTCGCCGCTCTCGGCCCAGTCGGGAGAGCCTCAAAGTCGCTTTCCGGAGCTTCTCGAAGTCGATGGGCTTCGAAAGAACCTCATCAATCGACTCACGAACGAAGCCGGTGAGAGCCTCCAGATCGAAAGCACCCGAGACCACCAGGATGGGCACGTCGAGGTCGGTCTCGCGAACGCCCTGCACAAAGTCGCGGCCGCTGCCGTCCTTCAGCAGGTAGTCCACGAGCACCAGATCGAAATCGTTCTGCGCATAGGCCCGAAGACCCTCAGCGACACCATTTGTCGATATCGGCTCCCAGCCCGCCTCGGCGTAGTACCGCTCCAGCAATTTGCGGAAGAGGGCGTCGTCGTCGACGATCAGAACACGCGGTTTCGAGGGAGCCACCTGGGCGATGTTACCGCCCGGTAGAATCGATTTTGTGGAACTCGACATCGATCCGCGCATCGCGTCCGCTCCCAAGGTCGAGCTACACCAGCACACCGATGGATCGATTCCAGTGGAGGTCACCTGGAATCTGATGCGCCACCACCGGCTGAACCCGGTGGACACCATCGAGGAAATGCGGCGGCGTCTGGAGATCCAGGAACACGAGGAAGGCACCCTCATGTCCTACCTCGACAAGATGCACTATCCGCTGTGGATCACCCAGTTCTACGAGAACATCTCCACGGTCACCGAAGCCATCGTGGACGAGGCTGCTCGCTCGGGCGTGCGCACCCTTGAACTGCGCTACTCACCGATCATCCACACCTTCGCGGGCCTCACGCCCAGGCAGTCGATCCGCGCCGTGCTTTCAGGCATGAACCACGCCAACAAGCGGCACGGAATGAAACTCGGTCTGATCGTGATCGCCATGCGCCAGCATGGTCCGCACATCGCCAAGATCCTGGCCCGGTCTGCCATCTCCGAAGCCCAGCATCTGCACGCCCGCACCGGTGTCGTGGGTTTCGATATCGCCGGCCCCGAAACCGGCAATCCGCCCCACCTCTTCGCAAGTTCGTACGAAATCGCCCGTTTGGGCCGCCTCGGCCTCACCGCCCACGCGGGTGAGGACGGCCCGCCCCGTTACATCTGGGAGGCGATCGATGGCCTCGGCTGTCAGCGAATCGGCCACGGTTGTTCCGCGGTTCAGGACGAGGCTCTGCTCCGGCGTCTCGCCAAGGATCGCATCATGGTGGAGTGCTGCATCTCCTCCAACCAGCACACCGGGGCGGTCAAGAAGGGTGCGCCTCATCCCATTAGAACGCTTCTGGAATACGGCGTTCCCGTCTCGATCTGCTGCGACAACTCCACGGTTTCGCGCACCAACCAGAACCTCGAGTGCGGGAAGGCCGCCCAGGAGATCGGCGTGGACGCCCTGCTTCAGATCCTCCGCGACTCGGCCGAGCACACCTTCATCAAGCCGGAAACAGCGCTGGTCGAAGGGGACGGCGACTGATCAGCGGACTCCGGCCCGCGCCGATGGCTGCGGTGACTTGGAGGGCCCGAGCCGCGATCCGGCAGGCTGCCGGTAAAACGACCCCTCTCCGCGCCAAGTTCATTGATCAACTCTCCTCGTCGCCCCATGCCGCGAGCGATCGTGATCCAGGGAAAGAACGGCCCCTTTCGAGGCCGTCTCGGTGCGACAGTGAGATTGCTTCGTGCCTCGTCTCGGGCGGGGCCTCGCAATGACGGACAACGCTACGCGGCGTGCTTGCCCTTTACGTTCTTCAATACCAGCTTCGACATGGACGGCTTCGACTTGTAGATCGGCATCTTTGCGACCTTCTTGAAGACCGGCGGCTTCGGCGGTTCGAGTCCAGTCTCGGCCTTGCAGTTCTTCAAGATCTCGGCGAGGGGCGGGCCCATGTCGAAGGGCACGGCCGGGCCGCGCTTGGACGCAGTGTCGGCGCGGAGTTTCTTCGTGGCTTCTTCATCCACCACGAAGGTCTTCATGTCTATGACGACACCGTACTCGTCCCGCGCTTTCTCCGGCGACACCAGGCGGAAGCGGACGTCCTTCTGCACGCGAGCGGTTTCGCGAGTCAGCGGATCGCCATAGCCACCGGCTCCCCAGGTTTGATAGAACAACTCGTCGCCGGGGAAGACCTTGACATGGTCGCACTTGCTCGCGACGTACTCGATCGAGCCATCGACCTTCTTCAGCCACTTCTTGCCGCGCATGGCCTTCGAGCCGCCGTTGACGCCCCACTGATAGGTGAGCCAGCGATCGTCGTGGATCGAGACCTCACCCTCCGCGAGGAAGTGATAGACCTTGAGCAGGCCGTTGCCGCCGCGGTGATAGCCGGCGCCCCCCGAGTCGATCACTGACGTATACGCCTCGACGCGCATGGGGTAGTACGTCTCCATGAGCTCGGCCGGCTGGTTGGTGAACAGCGGCCACATGGCGTGACCGTCCATGCCATCCGCGAAGGGCCTTGCGGGGATGCCGCCGAAACCGATCTCGAACGCGTTGAACCACTTTCCATCCGCGTCGTAGCCGCTGTAGATCATGTGCGGCGATGATCCCCATCCAGCTCCCGTGAGGAACTGCGGGGCTTTCTTGCACAGCGCTCCGCCGAGGATGTCGAACTGACGGCCCAAAAGATGCGTGCGGCAGGACAAAGCCGCGGGGTGATGCGGCTTCAGCAGCGTGCCCTCGGGGATGTGGATGTCGACGAGCGGATAGAAGCCGTCGTTGAAGAGGATCCACGGGTCGTGGGTCATGATCAGGTAGACGCCGATGAACATCTTGAGGAGATGCTCATTGAGGTAGTAGTTGATCGGGCCTTCCGACTGCGGGTCGGTGCCGGTGTAGTCGAAGTAGGCCTTGTCGCCCTTGCGCCAGATCGTGACCTTGACCTTGTAGGGGCCAAAGCCGCGGCCGTCGTCGTCCACATAGTCCTCGAAGGACTGCTTCTCTTCGGGGATGACCTGCGAGATAAGCGCCTTCATGGCATTGTAGGTCCGCTGCATCAACGCCTGCGTGCCCGCGAGGTATGTGTCGGTGCCGAAGCGTTCGCACAGATCGCGGATGCGCTGCGCTCCGGTGCGGCACGCAGCCACCAGCGCCATGAGGTCGGCGCGGTTCATCTCGGGCTGGCGGACGTTTGCGAGGATGATGTTCAGCGCGACGTCGTTCAGGATCCCGCCTTCGTACAGCTTGAAGGGCGGTATGCGGAGTGCTTCACCGAAGATGGTGGTCGCGTCGGTCGGAAGCGACGAGGGCACCGGACCGCCGGTGTCGTTCTGATGACCGAACATCGACGTCCAGCCCACGAGACGGCCCTTGTAGTGGATCGGCATCTGGATCAGCCAGTCGTTGAGATGGCTGATCGTGCCTCCGCACATGTACGGGTCGTTGGTGAAGATGACGTCGTTCTCGTCGATCGTGTCGGGGAAGTGGTTCTTCAAGTCCCCGAGCCACGAGCCGAACTGCCCCACCAGCATCCGGCCTTCCGGGTCGGCGATGATCGGGAATTCGTCGTGCTGTTCGCGGATCGACGGTGACACGGAGGTACGGAACAGAGTCGCGTCCATCTCATAACGCGCGTTCTTGAGCGCGTTTTCGATGACATCCATGGTGATGGGGTCGATCGTGATCTTCTTCGTCTTTCCCGCGGCCTTGGCGGCGGGCTTGGTCGACTTCTTCATTGCTTTAGCCATTGTCTTCAAGCCTCCTTACTTTCCTGCGGGATAGATGAGGATGTTGGAGTATTCGTCCACCACACCCTTGTGTTTCGGATGGATGAGCGTGGTCGAGTCTTCCTCGAGCACGATCGCGGGTCCATTGACCACATGGCCGGGCGAGAGCTTTGCGCGGTCGTAGATCGTGGTGTTGACCTGCTTGCCGTCGAAGTAGACCTTGTGGGAGCCGGTGACCGCTCCCTTCGGGTCGGGTCGGCCCTTCTTCTTCCTGGCGAGCTTGATCTGCTTCGTCTTGCCGATGCCGATGGCGCGCAGGTTGACGATCTCGACTTCGACGTCCATCTTGAACTGATAGAGCCGCTGGTGCGTGGCGTGGAACTCTTTGACGAGCGGACCGAAGCCCTTCAGCAGCTTGTCGGGATTGACGACGATGGGAAGTTCGTAGCCCTGACGGTAGTAGCGAACGTCGGCCTCGTAGCGGATCTCCTGACCCTTGGCCGCGATGCCCTCGGCGGTGAGCCAGCCGGAGGCCTTCTGGCCGAGTTCCTTAAGTGCTTTGACCACGTCGGCCGGGGTGGTCCGGTCGACCGTGAAGGTGAACGTGCGGGTGAATTCGTTGCGGTACTCGGACGACACATCGCCGAGCGCGCAGAGCACGCCGGGCGCCGGGGGAACGATGACCGGCCACGAGCCCATGATCGCGCCGAGCGCGTTGCCATGGAGCGGACCGGCGCCGCCGAAGGCTATGAGCGCGAACTCGCGCGGATCGTGACCACGTTCCACGGAGACGAGGCGCAAGGCGCCGCACATCGACTCATTGACGATGTTGATGATGCCCTGAGCCGCCGCATAGACGTCGAGACCAATGGCATCGCCCACGGTCTTGACCGCGGCCAGGGCCTTGTCGACGTCAAGCTTCATCTTGCCACCGAGGAGTTGAGGCGGCAGGTGCCCGAGGACCACGTTCGCGTCGGTGACGGTGGGGGCGACGCCGCCCCTGCCGTAGCAAGCGGGGCCGGGATCAGCGCCCGCCGACATCGGACCGATGCGCAGCGCCTTGGTCAGGGCCGGCACGTGGGCGATGGAGCCGCCGCCCGCGCCGATGGTGCGGACGTCGACCGAGGCCACCTTGATGGGAAGCACGGTGTTCTGCGACGCGAACGTCGCGATGTTCGTCTCGCGGCCGATCGAGGCCTCGCCCATGTTGAGCGAGACGTCGGTCGAGGTGCCACCCATGTCGAACGTCATCATGTTCGGGAAGCCCGCGCGGTTCGCGACGAACAAGGCACCGGTGACGCCACCCGAGGGACCCGACATCAAAAGGTTGACCGGCTTGTCTTCGGCCGCGGCCACCGACATGAGCCCGCCGTCCGAGCGCAACACGTTGAGCATCGCCTTCAGCTTCGCGCTCTTGAGCTTGCTCTCGAGGTTGTGGAGATATCGGCTGACGTTCGGGCGGATGTACGAGTTGAGGACCGCGGTTTCGGCCCGCTCATACTCGCGGAACTGCGGGAGAACGTCGTACGAGCAGGTGACGGGAAGCTTCGGCGCCACCTTCCTGGCGATGTCGCGGATCTTGTACTCGTGCGCGGGATTCGCGAACGAGTTGATAAGGCTGATGGTGAGCGACTCGATGCCGTTGTCGACGAGAGCCTGGATCTTCTTCCTGATGTCGGATTCGTCGAGCTTGCGCACCACGTTGCCGCGAGCATCCATGCGCTCTTGAGCTTCGACCGTGTCCTCAAGGGTCGCGCGCGGATCGGGCTTCATCATGATCATCCAGCCGGCGAGGGGCCCGGGCGTCTGGCCTCGGGCGAGGTGGAGGATCTGCTCGAAGCCGACGGTGGTGACGAGGCCGACGCGTCCGCCCTTGCCTTCAAGGACGGCGTTCGTGCCGACCGTGGTTCCATGGATGATCGAGTCGATCGCATCCGTGTGGACCGAGGCGCGCGCGCAGACCTGGTTGATGCCTTCGAGCACGCCGATCGACTGATCGGCCGGTGTCGACGGCGTCTTCGCGCGCCAGATGCGACCGGTCTCTTCGTGGAACAACAGAAGGTCGGTGAATGTGCCGCCGACGTCTATGCCTAGTCTGTAACCCATGGTTTTCGATTCCTCGAGGAGGTTGCTTGCGGGACGCTTGGTTGGGGATGGGGGTTGCTGCGGGAGGACGGAGCGCGGTCCTATGCTTATAACAATAGGATCATTGTTCCCCGAAGGGGCGATTGTCAAGGGCGGTGGCCGAAGACGGCGTCCCGGTTGGCCCGGTCGAAGACTCCTGGCTGCCATACAACTCGGATCTCGTGCCCACCCGGAGGACGTAGGACGGGAGGGGCCGGCCAAGAAACTCCTGGATCCGGCGGGAAGCCTCGCGCACCTTTCGAAGATCGATGCCCGTCGGCACACCCATCTCTTCGAAAAGGTTCACCACATCCTCGGTGGCCACGTTGCCGGTGGCGCCCGGAAAGATGGGACACCCGCCCAGACCTCCAAGGCCTGCATCGAACGCGTCGATGCCTGCTTCGAATCCGGCGAGAACGTTCGCGATGCCGAGGCCGCGCGTGTTGTGGATGTGGAGAGAAAGCGGGAGCGCGGGCAGCGCCTTTCGCACGCGCTCGACGAGCCGCCGGACCTGGGCGGGATTCGCGACGCCGATCGAATCAGCCAGAGACAGTCGCCCGATGCCGAGGCCGGCCACGGCGCGCGCGATTCGCTCGACCTGTGCCTCGGGCACGGGACCTTCGAGCGGGCAGCCAAACGAGCAGCCGATGACGACCTGAACCGGAATGCCGGTGGCCCTTGCGGCCTCGACGATGTCACGGGCGCTCGCGATCGATTCATCCACGGCCATGCCGACGTTCTTCCGGTTGTAGCTTTCCGACGCTACGATCACGATCTCGAGTTCGTCGGCCCCGGCGGCGATCGCGCGCTTAGCGCCCTTCAGATTGGGGACGAGAGCGAGGTAGCGCGTGCCCGGGCTCCTCGCGATCCGGCCCATGATCTCGGCGGCATCCGCCATCTGCGGGATCACTTTCGGGCTCACGAAGGACGTGGCCTCGATCCTGGCCAGACCGGCGGCGGAAAGAAGATCGATCACTTCGACCTTGAGGTCGGTGGGGATGAACCGCTTTTCCATCTGGAAGCCGTCGCGCGGACCCACTTCGACGATGGTCACCCGTCTGGGCGAACTCATAGGGGCTGCCGTGGCGATCGGTGAGGTGGGCGCCGCCCGTCGAGACGGTGGAGCACGGTGGAAAGCGAATCGACGTCGCCGTACTTGCCGTCGATGTCGATGAGATTCGCTTCGTGAGGACCCGGGGCGCGATCGCCCACGCACTCGCGGACCACGATGACCCTGAGACCGTGCTGCATTCCATCCACGACGGTGGCGCGGACGCAACCGCTCGTCGTGCAACCGGCCACGACGAGCGTGTCGACGTTCAGGCCGCGCAGCGTCGAGGCGAGTGGGGTGCCGAAGAAAGCCGACGCGTACTTCTTGTCCACCACGATCTCACGGGCCAGGGGACGGAGTCGCTTGTCGATCTGCACCCAGGGTGAGCCGCTGCGCAGGGTCTTGAGCGACGGCACCTTTCGGACGAAGACGCCGGCCTCCAGAAAGCCCGCGTCATACGATGTCGTCGTGAAAAAGATCGGGACGCCGCCGCGCCGCGCCGCGCGGAGGAGCTTGCGGGTGGCCAGCACTTCCGAGTCGAAGTTTCCGGCGAGCGGCGACTTGAGATTCGTGAATCCCTCGATGAAGTCGACGATCAGCAGGGCCGGACGCAGGCCGAAGCCAACGCGCCCCGCGAGGCCTTTCTTCCGGTAAGCCTCGAGGACGCTTGAAGCGGGGGGCCTCATGTCAGATCACTCCGTCCTTGACGAGTTGCTCGATCCGCGCCGCATCGAGGCCGAGCAGGTCGGCGAAAATCTGGCGATTGTGGGAGCCCAACTCGGGGCCCGGCCAGTCGGTCCGCCCCGGCGTCCCCATGAGCTTCGGCGCCATGGCCGGAATCTTCAGGGGGCGGCCCCCGACTTCGACCTCCTCGAACATTCCTCGCGCCTGGTAGTGCGGGTCGGAAACGATGTCCTTCGCATCGTAGAGCAGGCCTACCGGAACCTCGGCCTCCTCCATGCGCGCCGCCACCTGCGGGGCCGAAAGGGTCGCGGTCCACGCCGAGATCGCTCCATCCACTTCGGCCTCGTGCCTCACGCGGTCCGCGTTCGTGGCGAAGCGCGGGTCATCGGCCATGTCGGCGCGTCCCGCCGCTCTCATCAAGCGCTTGAAGATGGAATCGCCGTTTCCGCCGATGATGATGTACTGACCGTCCCCGCACAGATACGTATTCGTGGGGACGATGCCGGTCAGTTTGGCGCCCTCCCGCTGTCGCACCAGGCCGAGGCGGTCGTACTCGGGAAGAACGGCCTCCATCATGTTGAAGACCGCCTCGTAGATCGCTACGTCCACCACCTGACCGCGCCTCGGGGAATCGGTCCGACGCCCATCCCTCTCATACAGAGCGAGGAGGATGCCGAGGGCCGCGTGCAGGCCGGCGAGGCTGTCCCCAAGGCTCAGGTTGGGACGCACCGGGGGACGGTCGGGGAAGCCGTTCACGAAGCGAAAGCCACCCATACCCTCGCAGACTGAGGCATAGCCGGGCCGGTTCGAGTAAGGGCCGTCCTGGCCGTAGCCCGAGACGCGGGTATAGATGACCTTCGGGTTCGTCTTCTTGAGGTCGTCGGGTCCGAGTCCCCACTTCTCCATCGTTCCCGGCCGGAAGTTCTCGATCACCACGTCGCAGCGATCGGCGATCTGGCGGGCGAGGTCACGCCCGTCCTGCTGGCGCAGATCCACGGTGACGCATTTCTTGTTGCGGCCGAGACTGCGCCACCAAAGAGACGTGCCCTCGTCCATCCCTCGCCAGGTACGCACCGGGTCTCCCTTGATCGGGGGCTCGATCTTGATGACCTCGGCGCCGTAGTACGCGAGCACCGTACCCGCGAAGGGGCCCGCCATCAGCTGACCCATCTCGAGAACACGCACGCCGTCCAGGGGGCGGCGGCCGACAGGGGCTTCTGGGGTGGTCATGTTCCTTCCTCGGGGGGTGTCGACTCTGGCAGCGGTAGTCTAGTATCTCAGTCACCAAGTTGTCATAGAGTCATAACAATGAATCCAGAGGCCAGCGCGACTGAACGGACGCGCGCCACTGCCGTCGGCGCCTTCGAGCGATTCAAGGAAGGCCTCGCCACCGGACGGTGGCAGGGGTTCCTCGACCTGCTGGCCGACGACTTCTCGTTCTACTTCCCGACCGGCATGTGGCACGGAGAGTGGCGGGGCCGGGCGAAGGCCGCCGAGTTTTTCGCCTACGTGTCGACGGTGTTTCCGGAAGGGCTGGAAGTGACTCTCGATCGGATTCTTTGTAGCGACACCACCTGCGTTGTTGACGAGGATGTCGAGCCGGCCGAACCGCTTGATGACGGCGGCC
>CAZFQH010000075.1:0-12252 GCA_964520805.1 uncultured Acidobacteriota bacterium
TATCGCACCCTTGGGTGCTCTGTCGAGATGTCCACTTTTTCGGGGCAGGGTCACCGCGCAGGCAGGATTGATGCCGAGGCCCGCGAGGCTCTGCTGCGCTACGTGCTGCGCCCTCCGGTCGCTCAGGAGCGGGTGGAACAACGCCCCGACGGCCTTGTGGCCCGAGGCCAGGCTTCGCGCTCGCTCCTGTGCCGACTGGCCATGAGCGTGCCGCCACCACGCTTCCACACCGTCCACTGCGCGGGGGTGAACCGCAGCGAGTCCATGGCGCTCGCGCACAACTCCGCCTTCGTCCCCGGCAAGTGGACGATGAAAAGCCCGAGAAGAGGGTACGATAGAGCGGATGTCGGCCATGGGCAGAGCAGGCTCCGCGCTCCTCGTTTGCCCCATGACTTCGATATCTGGCATCTCAATGCGGGCGCGCTGATGAGCTCGAACGTTAGGCGTCACAGGGAACCACCTTCATGGATCGCAAAGCATTGATACTCCCGTTCTCCTTGAGCAGGTCGCCGGACTGGGTTTGCCCGACGTGTGGAAGAGGCATACTTCGCCTCAAGAAAGATACTTTCTTCAGGGAAGAGAGGCGGCACTCGCGCAATCACTCGCACGAGGCTTGGGAACCCGAATGGATCGAGTACGTCTACTCTTGCCTCTTAGAATGCAACAACGATCAATGTAAGGAGATCGTTTGCAGTTCAGGGGTAGGCGCGGTGGATGCCGGCGAGTACGAGGATCAGAACGGGGACTGGGTTCAAGAACCCGAAGACTTCTTTCGTCCTAAATTCTTCGAACCTCACCTTGTCCTGCTGGTGATTCCTACGAAATGCCCCGAGTCTATTTCCGCACCGCTGCAGGAATCATTCAGACTCTTCTTTGCCTCGCCAGGCGCAGCGTCGAATCACGTCCGAATAGCGATCGAGGAGTTGCTGACCGATCTCAAAGTGAGGAGGTTCAATGTGTCGGGTGGCAAACGGAGTTTTATAAGTCTCCACCAGCGAATCACCCTATTGCCAGCCAAATACGCCACCCTCAAAGACATGATTTTGGCTATTAAGTGGCTTGGAAATGCGGGCAGCCACAGTGACGCCGACGGTAAACCATCGATCTCGATGGACGACGTTATGGATTCGTATGAATTGACGCAGGCAAGGCAGCCATTGAACAAGATTGAGCCATTGGAGTAACTCATGATTCCGAAAATTACAGAAGTAAAGGTCTTGGATGGCTACAGGCTTTGGCTCCGGTTCCATGACGGGGCGTCTGGCATCGTCGATCTGAGCGCCGAGCTGTGGGGGCCTATGTTCGAGCCCCTCAAAAACCGAGCTCTGTTCGCGCAGGTTACAGTGCATTCAGAACTACACACAGTTACCTGGCCGAATGGCGCAGACCTATCTCCGGAATTTCTTTATCGACAAGCCGCCCAACCCGGCGCTGTAGCGGACCTGCCGCAAGGATCTGGCCACTAAGCTCTACGTTAGGCAGCAGAATCAATCCGCGAGCGGCTTCCAAGTTGAGACTCTGACCTTCAGCCACATTTATGCTGAAGAACGCCCGTTCCATTTCGCGCGAGAAACTCCTCGATGAGCTCCGGGAAAGGCAGCCATCGGAACTTTGTCCACCCGAAAGTCGCAAAACCCATCACAATATCGGGAGCGCCTGGCAAGTAAGCGTCCGGTCTGCCCAGGGCCCCGGGACGGCCAGTGCGGCTGGGGCTCCGTCGGGGTGAGCGGTCGGGGCGTCTTGAGAAAGGGCGCCGCCGCGCGACCGCTATGCCGTGGACGTGTCCCGGGTCGCGGCATCGGGCAATCGCCACCGATGTGGGAGAAGTTCGTCGGTCCTGTGGTGGAACAATGATGAGTTGGTCGAGGGTACCGTTCATCCAGTAGACGGTGGATCCGTCAGGGAGCACCTCGCTCGCACGCTGGATGCGCTCGTAGCCGACGTGGTTGCCCTCGGGGTCGAACAGCCCGGGGCGGCCATGCCACTCGCCTTGAATCTTCTTCTGCCACTCACTGGGCTGGACCGCGGCGGTTGCCTGGTCGTCGATGACGCTGGTCACGGGATTCTCCTTAGGTCGCCGCGTGACCTGTTGTGGTCGTGCGGCTCGTGATCGATCGTCACGGTCGCCGGACCGACAAGTTTTGGGTCGGCACGATCTCACACTCGCCTGGTACGTAGATAGACACCGTCGAGCCGGTGTCGATTAGGACGGCGGCGTTCACGGGGGTCGTCATCGTTGGAGCGTAAGGGAAACCAGCGCAGTTTGCCAGTCAAGCCGCCTGACCGTGGCGATTCTGACGCGCGGTCGGTCCGCTCCGGTCGCGGGTAGGTACGTTCGCGCGCTCTCCCGGGGAGGCGTCCGTCGTCCCAAACTGACACGGGACACTAGACCGAGGTGTATGCGCTCATCAGCGGGAAATCCTAGAATACGGGCACATCGGCGTCGGAAACGAACACTCCGAATCGTTTGCCCATCAGTCGGGCGCGCTCGCTACCCGGCGCGCCGGTCAGGTTTCCCGGCAATCAGGCCATCGGGCTCGAGGGTGAAATGGCCCTTGTGGTTGCCCTGATTCGTGGGCCTTCGGCTTGCAGGACGACCCAGAGGGATGCGCCTACGGGCGTTGTATCTGTCCTTTGAGAACGTCCGGAAGAGAGTCCCAAACATGGGGATGCGACTCCACCAGCTGGCTCGAACCATCGGCCGTACCGAACTCGCCGTGCTCGTCGTGGGCAGCGTGATCGGCTCCGGTATCTTTCTCGTCCCCGGCGGCGTGCTCGCGCAATGCGGCGGGTCTTTGCCCCTCGCCTCGGCGGTGTGGCTCCTCGGAGGCGCCCGGTCGCTGATGGGCGCGCTTACCTATGGCGAACTCAGCGCCATGAACCCGGGCGCGGGCGGTCTCTACCTCTATCTTCGCGACGCGTTTGGAAAGCTGCCGGCATTTCTCTACGGCTGGACGATCTTCCTCGTGATCTGCCCGGGCACCGTCGCGACCCTGGCCGTCGGATCGACGGCTCGCGGCAACGCTCCTAACGGGGGGGCGTGCAGTCCCCTCACCGGTAGATGCCAAGGACGGGCGGTAACGGCGCACTCGCGTCGCTGAATCACCCAAACATTGCGGCGATTTATAAAGTGGAGGACGTAGGGGCGAGGCATGCCTCGCCCGAGGGAATTGTGCCGGACAGGCCCGGCCCCTACGGCCCTCACCAAACAGGTCTGGTCAGACCGTCGTCGATCCGCCGCCCGCTGACTCCGGCCCCGACTCGGCCTCGGCCTCCCAGGGGAAGTCGCGGAAGTAGCGATCCGTGGTGACGAGCGGAGAGAGCAGATCCGCCTCGGGATCGAAATCCCAGAACGCGCCGTCCAGGACGTCCGCGGTCTCGCTCATAGGGCGGTGGCGGAGCCCGGGCGGACGCCGAGGCCAATCAACAGGTCCGCGTCCGTCGAGCCCTCGGAGGGGTCGAAGAGGCGGACCAGCCGGGTGCTCGTGCCGACCACAAAGCGGCATGGCTGGTCCGCCATCACGGAGCAGGCGGTCTCGCGGCCGGAAAGCCGCCGCCCCGCGAGGTGACTCAGCAGGCCGGCGTGCAAACCAGCAAGCAGCGCGCAGTTGCGCGAGCCGGGCTCGCCGCCCCAGGCCGCAAATGGCGAGTCGTGATGAGTGATGGACATCAGACCCCGGTTGCGCAGCGCGAGGTCGACCTCGAAACGTCCCAGGCCCAACACGCCGACCGATCCTGCCAGGTACTCGAGGGACACATGGAACTCGGCTTCCCGAAGGGTCACGCCCTGGTTGCGCTGAATGGCCGCCTCCACGCGCAGGGCGTGACGCAGCCCCCATTCGACGCCAGTCCGGTGCAAAGCGGCGTGACGCTCCTCCGCGTCCGGCCCGCCGAGCCCGGTGTCGAGGGCGTGGAAGAAGTCGGCATCAAGCACCAGGACGCGACGTCCCGCCGAGTCCATCAGGGTTCGACGGGGCAGGTCGGGTGTGAGGTCGGAGGAGAAGGCGACGGCCCGGTCGTGAATCCGGTTGACGGTGACGATAATCTCGTTCTGAAGGGGCGAACGCACCATGCCGATGCGCACGCGCTGCTCGCCGTGGCGGAAGGCGAAGGTGAACTCGAAGGAGAGCGTGGGCTCGGCGACGCGTCCTTCCGCAAAGTCACGAAAGCGCCCTTCGAACTCCTTCACCTGGGTGCAAGGCGCCACCTCGCGGAAGAAGTTGCGGCCAAGCACCTCCTGCGGATCGCGACGGGCGAGGTCGGCCTCGTAGCGGTTGTACTTGCGCACCGTACCGTCCGGTGAGAGGCCGATGTAGCCGAAGGGAAGCGCGTCGATCTCGGCGGCGCTCAATTGCGACAGGTCGGTCATCGGGTCTCTTTCACCGCAACACCCAGGCCGCGGTCGAAGCCGAGCGCGGTCATGTCCTCGCGGACCGCCTCTGTAAGGGCGCGCAGACGGGCCGGAGCAAAGTGCCCCGGCATCGCCCGCTCGAGGCGCTTGAAAAAATGCAGGGCCCAGGCGGGGGCCGCGGCGGCCAGATGGTCCGGGGTCAACGTGGGTTGGTCTTTCAGCGAGACCTGACCCAAAGCACTCACCTGCATGCACGCGAGCACGGGGTGCTCGATCAGGGCGTCCTGACGCGCCCGCTCAAGCCGGGCCGAGAGCAGCGCGGGTTCGAGATAGTTGGCGGCGTAAGCCGACGCTACATTGAGGAGGGTCAGGGCGCGATGGCTGATCATGACATCGCGCGGAGGCAGGGGCGGCACATCGGGGATGGAGGCGAAGGGCGAAGCCAGAGCGCGGTTCGCCTCGTCTTGCTGTCGAGACCATTCGAGCAGGAGGCCGGTGGTCGAGGAGTTGAGCCGGTCCGGAGTGGAGACCGGGCCGTAGGAGACGGAGAAGGTTCCATCGGCGAAGGACAGCGCCTCGAAAAGCGCCCCCTGACCGGTTCGCCCATCACCGAGCCGGGCGTCCACGACTTGTCCCTCTCGCACCCAAATGGTGGCCTCGCGGCCCGCGGAACGGAGAACCATCACCGCGCTGCGGCGACCTGCTTCCAGGGTTTGCAACAGGTCGGCGGGCAAAAGCATTTGCAGCGAACCGGTCATCTCCCGCTCGCTCCGCCTCCTCGATCCCGCATGCTCCAGGGCCAGCCTGCAGGTAAGGATCATTTCCTCAACTTCGTAGGGAGCTTCGACCACCTCGGTCAGCCCCAGGCGCAGCCCGCGCCGGCGGTCTTCGGAGTTTCTAGCAAGAAGTACGACCGGAACGTCGGCCGCCACCGGATTCGCCCGGAGTTTCGAGAGGAGGAGAGAGTCTCCTGCGGGCAGGCCCAGCACGACGAGGTCGGGCAGGATGAGGCGGAGGTCGTCAAGGGAGGCGAGGGCCGCTTCGTCGTTCGGCGCAGTGAGGACCCTGAAGCCGGCCTCGTTGAGGGCGGGGCCTATACGGCCACGGACGTCGATTTCCGGCGTCACGAGCAGAATCAGGTCGTTGCTCACGCGCCGGTTGACTCCATGGCGGTGAAGCTACAGTAAGTGGTACCCTCGCGTCAAGTCTTTGCGTAGCTTTTGAGCAGTTTTATAATAGGACGTCCCCTGTCCACCAAGACCGGCAGCGCGTCCAGGCGGAAGGCCCGGATCTCAAAGGGACCCGAACCGACTCGCCGGCCCACGGCGGGCCGAGGATCCCCGATTCGTCAGTCTGATTGAAACGTCACGAGCGGATTCGCCCGCAGGACCGGGCGTTCCCTTGAAAGCGGTTCGTGAGCGCCTCGGCTTCAAGCCACGTTCGAGACGGCGGGCCCCGAGCCGGTCCTAAGTGCCGTACCATCATCGGCAAACCTGAATCCTGTTTCTGGACGTGGTCTTCTCCCTGAGAAGACTCGCATTTGCCGGAGCCGGGTGCGCAGCTGTGCAGCGCTGCCCGGAGAAGGAAAGATCGGACTAGCGCGTCAACTTCGGGGGCAGCAGTTTCTTCGGGAACTTCGCGACCACCGTGTAGTGGGGATCGACAATATTGGCGACGCGGACCACACCCACCTGCGAAACCACCTGATAGGCCTCCATCTTGTCGAAGCCGTAGTCCTTGACCAGCCACTCGATCAGCTCCACGTAGGCGATGCGCATCGCGTCAACAAGAGGTCGGACGCTGCCGGCCACCATGATGTACTCATCGTTCTCGATCCGCGGCCAGCGGATGCGCTGGCCCTTGATGACGTCGAACTGAAAGGTGACATCGGCGGTGGACTCGAGGCCGGAGCCCGTGATCTCGCCGTCCCCCTGGGCGGCGTGAAAGTCGCCGAAGTAGAAAAGGCCGCCTTCATGGAAGACGGGCAGATAGACCGTAGCGCCTTCGGTGACGTCGGCCGCGTCCATGTTGCCTCCGAAGTCCCCCGGCCAGAGGCCTCCGAACTCCTCCTCGCCCGCGGGTGCGGTGGCCACACGCCCCAACATGGGTCGAAGCGGGATCTCCATCTTCTTCACCGCGGAATTCGGGAGGTCGATGATGCCCACATTCCGCGCGCGGTCGAGTCGCCAGACAAACCTTCGGGGCGGCAGAGGATCGTTCAAAAGCCTGGTGCGGCTGTCTCCCGCGACGCCGCTGATGCCCCCGGGAGTGACGTTCGAGATGGCGACGTCACGGTTGGGCCGGAGTTTCAGGACCTTCACCACCAGGGTATCGCCCGGCGACGCGCCCTCAAGAAAGAAGGGCCCCACCTCCCCCGGCCAAGGCCCCGCCTTGTCGGGGTCGTAGTAGTCGCCAGGTTTCGAGAATGTCCGCGTTTCGACCACGGCCCCCGGCTTGAGACGCAAAATGGGTTCCCGCACCGCGAACGTCGGCACGCCGCGCGTGGGTTCGTGGACGATGGGCTGTGCGGACACCGGCGGGGCGACCGCCAGCAGGATCAATCCTGTGAACGACGAGAAGGAAACGCGGAGGGATTTCTTCAGCACCCGGTTAGCTTACCGCCGGGCCGGTCTTCACTTCTTCAGCCGAATGTCCTGCGTGCACCGCAGCACGCCTTTCGCGTCTTTCGTGAGAGTTCGAATCGAGAAGCCGCTGTCTTCCTGGGCCGCGGAGGCGCGGATCCGCGCGGTCACAAGCGGGTCATCCTCGAAGACGATCTCAAAGACTCTCTCCTTGTACCCTGGCGCGTTCACTTCGTAGTAAATGTGGGCCGGGTTCTGGGTGTTGGGAACGGGAGACGGGTCCAGGGTTCGGGTCGCGCCCCTGCGGCGCGTGCTCAAGAACAACGGCCGGATCAAGAAAGCGGAGGCGTTGACCGACGGCGTCCTCTACCAGGACCTCTTCGAGTTACTCGGCCGCAGCCTGTTCGTGGCGGAAGGACAATAGCGTTGGTCGCCCGCGACGGCCATTCCGGCCCCTAGAGTCCAGGGATTCTCCCGTTCCGCGAGCCCACCCCGGCGAAGCGCGGAGCCCGAGTCGTAGCCGGTGGACAGGACCGATGCGCCGTCGACTTCGTAACGGAGCGCAAGTTCGGGCGCATACTGGGACCGGTTCCGTCTGGACGTGGAAGGCCCGCTGGAACTGCTTGCTGAGGCCGCGTCGAGGCGCCGGCTCAGAACCGAGGCCCGGGTCTCCTTCCACTCGTTGAGGATCTGGTGATCGCGCCGCGCCATGCCGGCGAGCGCACTCGCGGGGGCGGGGAGGCATTTTCCGAAGTCGTCGCATAGGCTTCAGTTACTTTCTTTCAAGAGGAGCCTTCATGGAACTTCGACACATCCCTCGCGCCTTCCTTCTTTCCTCGGCGTGTCTATCGCTGGTGTCCGCGGCCGATGCCCCTGGGGTCGCATCGGCCAACTGGCCCCAGTGGCGCGGACCACTTCATACCGGTGAAGCACCGCGCGGGAATCCACCTCTTGAGTGGGCCGAGGGGAAGAACGTCCGCTGGAAGGTCGAAATCCCCGGACTTGGTAAAAGCACTCCGGTGATCTGGGGCGACCTGGTCTTCGTGACCAGTGCCGCCCCCACCGGAAAGGCGGCGCCGGCGCCAACCGCGGAAGCCGCCCCAGCGGAGCCGGCTGCGGGTGGTCGAAGGGGAGGTCCTCCGGCCGGAGAAAAGCCGGTGCATCTGGAATTCGTGGTCCAGGCTCACAACCGCGCCGATGGCAAGGTCGCCTGGCGCAAGGTGGTCAAGGAGCAGACACCGCACGAGGGAACACATAAGGACGGTAGCTTTGCTTCCGGTTCCGCCCTTACTGATGGCGAGCGGGTCTACGCCTTCTTCGGATCGCGCGGTCTCTTCGCCCTCGACCTCAAGGGCAATCTGGTTTGGGAGAAGCAGCTCGGAACGATGCAGACCCGCCTGTCCTTTGGAGAAGGGGCCTCGCCCGTGCTCCACGGCGACCGGCTGGTGGTCAACTGGGACCATGAAGGTCAGGACTTCGTGGTGGCGCTCGACAAGAAGACCGGAAAAGAGCTGTGGCGGGCCGAGCGTGATGAGCCCACCTCATGGGCGACACCCATCGTCGTAACCCATGGGGGCAAGGAGCAGGTCATCATCAACGCCACCAATCGCGTCAAGAGCTATGAGCTCGCCACCGGCAAGGTGTTGTGGGAGGCCGCGGGCATGACGCAAAACGTTATCCCGTCTCCGGTCCACGCGGACGGCACGGTCTACCTGACCAGCGGCTTCCGCGGCAACGCCCTTCTCGCGGTGCGGCTCGCCGAAGCCCAGGGAGACATTACCGGCAAGCCCGCAATCGCCTGGAGCTACAACCGGGACACGCCCTACGTGCCCTCTCCCCTCCTCTATAAAGGCGGCCTCTACTTCCTGAAGACGAACTCGGCGGTCCTCACCCGCATCGATGTCGCCACCGGCCAGGCCTCCTTCACCCAGCGGCTCGAAGGCCTTTCGAACGTTTACGCCTCCCCGGTGGCCGTGAACGGACGGGTCTACGTGCTTAGCCGCGAAGGCGTGATGATGGTGCTCGATTCGGGGCCGGAGCTGAAGGTTCTGGCCACGAACACTCTGGGCGATGGTTTCGACGCCTCGCCCGCGATCGCCGGCGACGAGATGTACCTGCGCGGGCAGAAGTACTTGTACCGCATCTCGAAGGATTGAAGACAGGGCGATTGGAGTTGCGGCTAAGCTCCCGGCATGCTGCTTACTTCCTCACTGCTATTCCTCACGCTTCTGACCTCCCCGACTCTCGTTCCCGAACAAACGCCCGGCGCGACCGCGCGAGCTTTTGACCTGCAGGGCCACCGCGGGGGCCGAGGCCTGTGGCCCGAGAACACTCTGGTCAGTTTTGCCGGGGCGTTGACGCTGGGCGTCAGCACGCTGGAGCTTGACTGTGCGGTCACCAAGGACGGTGTCGTTGTTCTGAGCCATGATCCATTGCTCAACCCGGAGATCACCCGCGACGCCAGCGGGAAGTTCATCGAGAAGCACGGCCCCTCGTTCTACTCGTTGAACTACTCGGACCTTCAGAGCTACGACGTCGGCCGAATCAGGCCGGGGACCGCGTACGCGGCGCTCTATCCGGAGCAGAAGGGCATGGACGGCGTGCGCATTCCCCGCCTCGCCGATCTGTTCGCACTGGTCAAGAAGAGCGGCAATACCAGCGTTCGGTTCAACATCGAAACCAAGATCACCCCTCAGAAGCCCGACGAGACGGTGGGCCCCCAGGCCTTCGCCGAAGCCGTGGTCAAGGTCATCCGCGAGGCGAAGATGGAGAAACGCGCGGTCATCCAGTCGTTCGACTGGCGGACGCTGGTGGTGGTGAAGAAGCTGGCGCCGGAGATCGAGACCGTGGCCCTCACTACCTTGCGACCGGATGGGGGTAATGTCCAGCCCGGTGCTTCCGGCCCCTCGCCCTCGCTCGGGGGGCTTGATGTGGACGACTTCGGCGGCTCGATTCCCAAGGCGGTGAAGGCGATTGGAGCGTCGGTATGGTCCCCGAACTGGGGCGATGTGCTGCCCGCGCAGGTCAAAGAGGCGCAGAGCCTTGGCCTGCAGGTGATCCCCTGGACCATCAACGAGACCGCCGATATGGAGAAGTTCGTCGACCTGGGTGTGGACGGAATCATTACGGACCGTCCGGACCGCTTGCGCGAGGTTCTCAAGAAGAAGGGCCTCACGCTGCCGAAGTCCACACCGGTTCAGCCGTAACTCAACCGAAAAGCGCGAGGATCCCCCCATGATTGGCTGGCTGAAGCCTGCTCCGTTCGCGCCGCCTTTGCCTGCCGCGGAGGTAGATCCTGAGTACCGGAGGCTGCGCCGCAAGGTCTTCGGGGGCATCTTCATCGGCTACGCGGCGTACTACCTTGTCCGCAACAACCTGGCTCTCGCCATTCCGGACATCCTCAAAGAGTTCCCTCAGCATTCGAAGGCCGAGCTTGGAACCGCACTCACCGGCCTCTCGATCGCGTATGGCGTCTCGAAGTTCCTGATGGGCTCGGTCTCGGACCGCAGCAACCCGAAATACTTCCTGCCCCTGGGGCTTCTGCTCTCGAGCGCCATCATCCTGCTCTCCGGCACGGTGAAGGCGATTTACACGTCGCTCTTCGTCCTCGTGATCCTTCAGACCGTGAACGGCTGGGTGCAGGGGATGGGCTGGCCGCCCTGCGGCAAGACCATGGTTCACTGGTTCAGCACGAACGAACGCGGCGTCACCGTGTCGTTCTGGAACGTCTCCCACAACATCGGCGGGGCCCTGATCGCGAACTTCGCGTTGCTCGGCGTCACCCTCTTCAACGACTGGGGGGCGAAGTTCTACTTCAATGCGGTGATCGCCGCGATCCTCGCGGTGGTGGTGTTCTTCCTGCTGCGCGACACCCCGCAGTCGGAGGGCCTGCCTCCCATCGAACAGCACCGCAACGACTATCCGCCGGACTACACCGAGGATCACGAGCGGACCATGACGTTCCGCGAGATCTTCTTCACCCATGTTCTTCCAAACAAATACCTGTGGGCCATCGCCATCGCGAACGCGTTCGTCTATTTCGTGCGATACGGTGTGGTGAACTGGATCCCCACCTATCTAGAGACCGCCAAGGGCTTCTCCTTTCATCAGTCGAGCCTCGGCTGGGCGCTATATGAATACGCGGCGATCCCCGGCACCATCGCCTGCGGCTGGATTTCGGACAAATGGTTCAAGGGCCGCCGCGCGCCGGCGACGATCCTCTTCATGGCCCTCACCCTCGTGGCGGTCATCGTCTATTGGTTCAATTTGAAGGGCCCGCTGTGGATCGACTACGCGGCGCTGATCGCCATCGGCTTCCTTATCTACGGTCCGATCATGATCATCGGGTTGCACGCCCTGGACCTCGTCCCCAAGAAGGCCGCCGGTACCGCCGCGGGTTTCACCGGCTTCTTCGGCTATGTCTTCGGGTCGGCGCTCGCCGGCACGGGAGTGGGCTGGATCGCCGACAACTTCGGCTGGGGCGGTGTCTTCTCGACCATGGTTGTCTGCTGCGTTCTAACCATCGTGTTCAGCGCCTTCACTCTCGGCCATCAGGCGAAGAGCGCCGAACGGTCGGCTTAACTCCAATTTGACGTGGCCGTCATCCGCGTCGGCTCCTTATGGAGTATCTTCTTCGGAACGTTCGTCCCATTCCAGAAATCGAGGACTCCCATGAGAAAACTCCTAGCCGCCCTATTCCTTTCCCTTGCCTTGGCCCTTCCGGCCGCGGCCCAGTTCGAGACCGCCACCGTTCTCGGGACGGTGCGTGACAAGTCGGGTGCGATCACCCCCGGCGCCACCGTCACCCTCCTCAATCTCGATACCGGTGCCGCCCAGACCAAGGTCAGCGACGCGACCGGCGGCTACGAGTTCTTCACTGTGCGGCTCGGCATGTACAAGGTCACCGCCACCCTCGATGGCTTTGGGCCCTCGTCCGTGGACAAGCTCCGCGTGGGAGTTGGCGCCCGTCAGCGCGTGGACCTGGTCCTCTCCCCGGGCGGCATCACGGAGGCGGTCGAGGTGACCGCCGACGTGAATCCGCTCGAGAAAGATTCCTCGCAACGCGGGCAGGTGATCACTCACGAGCAGGCGGTGGCTCTGCCCCTCAACGGACGCGACTATTCGGCCCTCGCCCTTCTCACCACGGGCGTCCGGCAGTCCGCGATCGGCACCGGCTCAAGCTCGACCCTTCGTGAGGGCTCGTTCAACGTCAACGGCCTGCGCAGCACCTTCAACAACTTCCTGCTCGACGGCGTCGACAACAACGCCTACAGCACCAGCAACCAGGGCTTCTCCAACCAGGTCATGCAGCCCTCGCCC
>CAZFQH010000076.1:0-9663 GCA_964520805.1 uncultured Acidobacteriota bacterium
GTAGACGTCCTGTCCGCGGCTCACCTCTTCGCGAGCCGACTCGCTCAGGAAGTTTCCAACCCGGGATAGTCGGCCGTGCGCCACTGCGGCGGCGAGCGCCTCGTCCATATCGGCCGCACCCGGGCGCCCCCGGTGAACCACGACCGTGTCGACGCCCACTCGATCGAAGATCTGCAGGCTCAGCTCGGACGGAAATTCGCCCGCGGCGCGGCGCAGGATCTTGCTGAGCAGCGGCGGGTAGGAGACGTAGCCGTGAATGATCGGCTTCCAGTGGTAGGTGGAGAAGTACTCCTCGAGCGACTCTTTCCGCACCAGGCCTTCGCCGTGAATTGGAACTTCGGCGAGACCCTGGATTCTCTGCGTTGCGAGCCACCGATACACTTCGGGGACCGAGGAGCCCACGGGAACTCGTTCGCTCACGGGCATGAGGGACAGATGCTCGAGCGGTGCCAGCACCGCGAGCCCAACCGCCAGAAATCGCGACCTCTCGCCGATAAGGGCGATCCCCCTGGCGGCCAGCAGGGCCCCAAACAGCATGGCCACCAGGCTCAGCCGTTCCGGAATGCGGATGTACTCGAAGACCGGCAGGGCGTGCAGCAGACGATAAGGACCCGGGCCGAGCGACTCCCCGAAGGCCATGGTGTCGCGACCCAGCGACAGCCAAACGAACACGAACCCCAGTCCGCCGCAGAGCGGCACCCATACCCGAGGCGGCACCAGGCTGTTTGTTTCGTCCTCCCGAGTCTTCCGGCCCGCCGCGGCCAGGGCGAGAAGGGCGAGGCCCAGGGAGATGAATCCGACGAAATGAGGCCCGCGTTGCTGCTGCGTGACCCGGGCGCCGATGGGTCCATAGATGAGGTTGCCGGGCGAAGTGGATACGTAGTGCTGGAGATCAATGCCAACCGGCGCCTCGCGCGCATAGTCGTAAGTACGCGCGGCCCGGGAGTAGGGGATGACGATGGGGAGGAAGAGAAGACCGGCGACGAGAGCGGGAGGAACGAGGCCCGGTAAGCGCGCCACGGTGTTGCGGCCATCGAGGGCAAGGGCGGCCAGAGTCACGAGGACAAGAATCAGCACCGCATAGACCACGTTGTAGTTGTCGGCGAGGCCCTGCAGGAGCATCACCGCGCCAAGGCGCCAGGCGTGTTTGCGCTCGCCGCTTCTCAGGTAGGCCAGAAGCTCCGCGATGGCGAGCGGCCAGAATCCGTGGAAGACCACGTTCACGCGCGGCGCTTCATTGATCTGATAGGTGTGAAATCCGTACAGCGCCCCGGCGACCCACGCGGGCCCCGGCCCCAGTCGGAGTGCCAGGGCCAGATGACGGCCACTCATCGCCGCGAAAACCAGGGCGAACCCGGTCACGAGATTCGCCGCGAGCACCGGGTTTCCGGTCATCGCGATCAGGGGGGCGGCCAGGATCGAAGGCAGCAGGCGGTGGGTGTCGAAGAGCGCGGCGTTCTTGTGGGGATACAGCAGGTTGGCGTCGAAGAGCCGAAGCGGATCGTTGAAGAGCTGGTGAGCGTTCCAGGCCATGAAATAGATGGCGTCAAGGGAGTCGCCCACATAGGCGATGGTGTCCCAGGGGCGCAGCGAGAGGGGCATGAGGCTCGCCACCAGAAGCGCCACATAGCCGAGGAACGCAATCGGAAGGCGTTCAAGGAACGCTCGGAACTGATGCACAGCGAGGAAGGCTACCAGCCTGCGCGGCCGAGTCGAGATCTGCCCCTCGGGACTCCGGAATCGTGTAATCGTGTGGAGGAGCGTCCGCGTCTGCGCGAGTATCATTCAAGGGCCCTCATGCCCCTGCTGCTTGCCCTCTTTTTCTGCTCTGGAGCATGCGGTCTGGCCTACCAGGTGCTCTGGATGCGCCAGTTGTCCTATGTGTTCGGCGTCACCGCGTACGCCGCAAGTACGGTGCTCGCCGCGTTCATGGCCGGTCTGGCGCTTGGGAGCTGGCTCGCCGGGCCGTTGCTGAAGAAGGTCCGCAGGCCCCTTAAAGCCTTTGGCGTCGCCGAGATCGTCATTGGCGTATCCGCCGTCGCCACACCCGTTGCCCTCGACCTCGCATCGACCATCTACCGCGCCCTCTATGCCGCGGTTCCCGATGCTTTTGCCCTTCAGACCGCGGCCCGCTTCGTGTGCGCCTTTGTCGTGCTTCTGCTGCCAACCCTGCTGATGGGCCTCACTCTTCCGTTGCTGAGCGCTTCTTCTCTGGTACGAGGGCCTCAGGCCTCCGCGCGTATCGGCGCCCTCTACGCGGTGAACACTGCGGGTGCGGTGACCGGGACTCTCCTTACCGGCTTCATCTTCATCGGTACCCTCGGAATGCGCCGGACCTTCCTGGCCGCGGCCGTCCTCAACACTCTCGTCGGGTTGGCCGCACTGGCCCTCGACCGATGGCTGGTCACCAGAGAAGAGCCGACGGGCCCCTCAACCGTTCCCGATTCCGTGGAATCCGCGGTGAAAGGCCCCGCTCTCTCTCTCGGCTCGCGCGTAGTTTGGGGAGTGATGGCGGCCTCGGGTTTTGGCTCGCTCGCCCTCGAGATCGTCTGGTTTCGCATGATGACCCAGTACGTCGAGGCCACCACCTACGCCTTCAGCAGCATGCTCGCTCTGGTTCTCATCGGTATCGCCACAGGAGGTGCCCTGGCGAGCCGTGTATTGACCCGAAAACGGGACTGGCACGCCCTTCTCGCCTTCACGCAGATCGCCACCGGAGCCCTCGCGGTTCTCGGGGTCCACTTCGTGGTTCGGGGCGCCACGCCCATTTTGGGCGGGCTCTCTGAAGACTGGCGCGTGATGTTTGCCGTGCTCCTTCCCTCCTTGATGATGGGCTTCTCTTTTCCGCTGTTGGTGAAGCTGGGGGTTCAGGAAAGCGGCCTTGACGATGCGGTTCGCGGTCGAAGGGTGGGCCGCTTCTACGGGGTCAACGTCCTTGGGGCGATCGCCGGCTCCCTCTTCGGCGGCTTCGTCATTCTGCCCGCCCTGGGCGCGCGCTTCGCACTCGTCACCCTCGCTTCGGTGTTCGTATTCGCGGGGCTGGCCCTTTTCTTCACCCACGAAAGACGGTCACGACTCACCTTCACAGTGGTTCCGAGTGTCGCCTTCTTCCTCCTCCTCGCGTTCACCATGCCCGATCCCCTGTCGATCGCGGCGCACGTGAATCAGGGCGACACCGCCTCGGCCGACGAAGTGTTCCGAGACGAGGGTGTGCAAACGACCGTCAGTGTTCTTGCCACGAAACGTCAGAAGACCCTTGTGGTGGGCGGGTTGCACCAGGCCAACGACGGAGCTCAGATGGTCCGCCTCCATCGCCAGATCGGGCTTCTGCCCATGATCCTGCATCCCAATCCCGCGCAGGCCCTGGTGATCGGCCTCGGGGGCGGAGCCACCGCGGGTGCGGTCAGCCAGCACGACGGCGCGATGCTGCAGGTGGTGGAACTCTCCGACGGAGTGCGCAAGGCCGCCGCTTTCTTCTCCCACGTCACCTACGACGTTCTGAATCAAAGGAACGTGCGCGTGCGGGTGGACGACGGCCGCAATTTCCTGCTGCTCTCCGGCGAGCGATTCGATGTGATCACCGCCGACATCATCCAGCCGATTCACGCCGGTGCTGGCAACCTCTACTCCCGCGAGTATTTCGAACTCGTGCGGCGCTCGCTCAAGCCCGGTGGCCTGGTGCTTCAGTGGATCGGCCGTCGCGAGAAGTCTCACTATCTGCTGATCATGAGAACTTTCCTGGACGTCTTTCCAGATGCGACTTTGTGGCTCAACGGGCAGTTCATGATCGGCAGCCTCGAACCGCTCAGGCTCGACCGTGCCGCCATCGAAGCGAAGTTCGGCCTTCCTCACGCGCGCGCGGCCATGCTCGCGGTCGGACTTGATTCCTACGACACCTTGAGAGGCTGGTACACCGCCGGGCCGAAGGAGATGGCGGCCTTCGTGGGTGCGGGCCCCCTGCTCACCGACGACCTTCCTCAGGTCGAATACCACCGCTCTTTGCCCCGAGAGAGCGAAACGCTCGACATCAGCCGGCTCAAGGGCGACGTGCGCGAGCTGGAGTTACGGTAGACCAATCCCGTGACGCGCCTTCGGTCCGCGGTCGGGAATCTCATCCTTCTTGCCTTCGGCCTCGCCCTTCCTCTGCTGCTCGCCGAGGGTGTTTTGCGGGTGCTCGCGCGAAATGAGCCAGGGGGCAAAGAGCAGGTCGAGCGAAACACCTACACGGAATACGACCCTGTTCTCGGCTGGCGCAAGAAACCGGGAGCCCTTGTCCGCTACGTTCGCCGCGACTACCGCTCCGAGTTCACGATCAATGCTCAGGGCCTGCGCGGCCCGTTGCGTCCGCATGAAAAGCCGCCCCAAACCGTGCGTGTGCTTGCTCTCGGGGATTCTTTCCTCGAGGCCTTCATGGTGAGCGAGGCGGAGACGCTCGCGGCGCAACTCGAGGGTCAGCTGCAGGGCCGGCTCGGCTGCCGGGCCGAGGTCATCAACGGTGGCACGGTTGGCTACAGCACCGATCAGGAATACCTCTTCTATCGGGATGAAGGCCACAGGTACTCACCCGACGTCGTCATTCTCTTCACGTACCACAACGATCTGCCCTTCCTCATCCGCGAACGGTACTACGCCTTTCCTAAGCCGCGGCTGAACTTCGACGAATCACCACCGCGGGTCGAGAATGAACCGGTCCCCGCCTACGTGCCCGAACCCATTTCCGCTCCCGGGCCGGAGGCTCCGTTCCAGGGCTCCCATCTTCTCGAGTTCGTGAAGGACCGCATCGAAAGATCCTCGGCCCGCACTTACAACCGCCTCGCCTCCTTCGGCTTGTGGGAACCGCTCCGCCAGCTGCCGCAGAACGAGGAAATCAACCTGTACCGTGTTCCTCCTTTCGGCCACCTCAACTCGGTGTGGTCCGCCTACACCTGGACGGTCGAGTCGTTGAACCGGCTGGTTGAACGCGGCAACGCGAAACTGATCGTGGCCTACATCCCGAGCCGCATGGAAGTGAGCGATTCTGACTACGAAGTCACCGAGGCGCGATACGGCGTCGATGCCAGCAACTTCGCGCGCACCGCGGTTCGGGACCGGGTTGCGGAGATCACCGAGAAGCTCGGCATAGCCTTCCTCGACCTCACCCCGGTCCTGCGCGAGCACGCCTCACTCCTAAAACCGGTCTACTTCGCGACCGACTCGCACTGGAATGCCCGGGGTCAGGCGGTGGCCGCCGAAGCCGCCGCGGCCTTTCTCACGCAGGGGCGATCGCTCTCGTGCCCCTCTCGATAGGCTAGGCAGGCTAGCCGACTTCGGGTTTTCCAGGGGTCGACCGGACCAGGCGGTGGCCCTCAATGACGGTGACCACCTCGACCCGGCGCCGGGCAAGCCTGTAGATGATCCGATGGCTGCCTTCGATGGCCTCGCGCAGGTCATCGGCATCGAACTCTGGAACTCGCCGACCGGCGAGTGGCGCTTTGGCCGCGGTGCGAGCCCGGGTTTGCAAACGCAGGACGAAGGCTCGCGCGTTCTCCGGATTGGATCGACTGATGTAGCGCGCGATCTCTCGTAGATCGTTCCGCGCCCGGTTCGACCAAACGAGCGACAAGACGTCAGCGAACCGGGCCGAATTCGCGGTCCAGTTCCCTGGTCAGGTCGGCATCGGAGGTGACCCGCCCTTCTCGCAGATCATCGAGACCTTCGCCAACGGCTCGTACCACTCGATGACGGTAGCTGAGCGTGTCGTACTCCTCGGGCGTCATCACAACCGCGGCCGGCCGCCCGTTCTGGGTGACGATAATGGATCGTCCAGTTGAGCGAAGCGTTCGCAACACGCGGGAGGTGTGGGCTTTCAACTCGCCGAGCGGGATGATGTCGTCTTTTACACGAAGGGTCATGGACGCTCCGTAAACAGTGCCATATTCAGGGCTGAAAACAAGGTCTGAAAACAGGATCCTACTCTGTACTCCCGAACGTGCGGAGAGCGTCGACTCACTTGACGTATCTTAAAGTGTCGTCCGCGTAACCCCTCACGAGTACAGGAGAACCTAGATGCGCAATTTCAGTCCTGCCAAGAAACGCGTGGATGGTGGCGGCGGCGTGGTCCTCGATCGAATGAACTTCGGTAAGAAGTGACCGCGAAGCGGTCCACGGCCTCGCTCTTCGAGGAAACGTCCGAGGCGTCGCCGATCGCGAGCGGGGAAGAGGTATCTGCCACGGCCACGGCGCGTCGCAAGACAAAGGACGCGCCGCTCGCCGAACGTATGCGGCCGGACTCGATCGACGAAATCCTCGGTCAGGAATCGTTGCTCGGACCGGGTGAGCCCCTGCACGACGCACTCTCGGGCGGCGAACTGTTCTCGATGATCCTGTGGGGCCCTCCGGGTTCGGGCAAGACCACGCTCGCCCACGCCATCCGTCATCAGACCAAAGCCAAAGCGCACTTCGAAGCGCTCTCGGCCGTCCTCACCGGGGTCAAGGAGCTGCGCGAAGTACTTGCGAGCGCCGCCCATCGCCGCCGGGCGCAGGGCCGCAAGACCCTACTCTTCATTGACGAAATCCACCGCTACAACAAGTCCCAGCAGGATGCGCTGCTTCCCGCGGTTGAGTCGGGTGATGTGGTTCTCATCGGCGCCACCACCGAAAACCCCTCGTTCGAGATCGTGAACGCTCTTCTTTCACGCTGTCGCGTGTTCGTGGTGAAACCGCTCGAAGGCGAGGCCGTTCAGGATCTGATGCGCCGCGCGCTCAAGGATCAGGAGCGAGGCCTCGGCGCCCTCGGCGTCGAAATCGACGACAACGCCCTGATGTTCCTGGCGGAAGTGACCGACGGGGATGCCCGCCGGGCTCTCGGCGCCCTGGAAATCGCGGCTTCGCTCGCGCGCGGCCAAGGCCGCATCGATCTCGCCATCGCGCAGAAAGCGCTCTCCCGCAAAGCCCTGCTCTACGACAAAAGCGGGGAAGAGCACTTCAATCTGATCAGCGCGCTTCACAAGTCGATCCGCAACTCGGATGCCGATGCGTCGCTCTACTGGCTCGCCCGCATGATCGAGGGCGGCGAGGATCCTCTCTACATCGCGCGCCGTCTTGTGCGTTTTGCTTCCGAAGATGTGGGCCTTGCCGATCCCCATGCCCTCACTCTGGCTATGGCCGCGCAGCAGGCAGTTCACTTCATTGGTCTCCCCGAGGGAGCGCTCGCCCTCGCCGAGCTTGTCGTGTACCTCGCCGCGGCGCCCCGGAGTAACGCGGTCTACGCGGCCTGGAACGAAGCCAGGAAGGACGCGCTCGAAACCCGCGCCGATCCCCCCCCTCCCGCCATACGCAATGCGCCCACGAAACTCATGAAGTCGCTCGGCTATGGCGAGGGATACAAGTACGCGCACGATGCGGCCGAGGGTGTGGCCGCGATGGATTGTTTGCCGGAGAGCCTGAAGGGTCGAACCTACTTCAAGCCGACCCAACGCGGCCGCGAGAAAGAGATCGGCGAGAGGCTCGCCGCGTCCGCCGCGATTCGAAAAGGAAAATCGTAGGAGAAGGCCTCGTGCCTAGTCTTGCCGATTCTGACCTCCCAATGACCTGCCCCAGATCTACGCACCCCTCGGCGACGTCCTGAGTTCGGCCCTCGTGGCCTCGCTGCCCGTGGTGGTGCTTTTGGGCCTGTTGGCTTTCTTTCATGCCCGGGCTCAGGTGGCCGCCCTCGCCGGCCTGGCCGCGGCCTGGCTCGTGGCGGTCTTCGTTTTCGGCATGCCCGCGCCGCTCGCCGCTGCCGCTGCCGGGTACGGTGCCGCCTTCGGCCTCTTCCCTATCGGCTGGATCGTGCTCAACGCCATCTTTGTTTACGACGTCACCGTGAAGACCGGCCAGTTCGAGATCGTGAAGAGGACCATCGCCTCGCTTGGCGACGACCGGCGCATCCAGGCTCTGCTTATCGCATTCAGCTTCGGCGCCTTCATCGAGGGGGCCGCGGGTTTCGGTACGCCCGTGGCGATCTCGGGAGCCATGTTGATCGGCCTCGGCTTCCGACCACTCGAGGCGGCCGGCCTCGCCCTCATCGGCAACACCGCCCCCGTGGCCTTTGGCGCCCTCGGCACGCCCATTATGGCCAGACCTTGTGGCGAGTGCGGACCTCGCTGCTGACGATCGCCGCGATGCTGGCCCTTGGCTACACCACGCGCTACTCGGGCTCCGACACCAGCATGGGCCTCGCTTTCGCGAGCACCGGCTTCCTGTTCCCGTTCTTCTCTCCGCTTCTCGGCTGGCTGGGGGTGGCGCTCACTGGCAGCGACACTTCGTCGAACGTTCTGTTTGGAAATCTTCAAACCGTGACCGCACAGCAGATCGGCGTCTCTCCCCTTCTCACCGCGGCCGCGAATGCGTCGGGAGGCGTCATGGGAAAGATGATCGATGCCCAGAGCATCGTGGTGGCGAGTGTGGCCACCGGGGATGCCGCGTCTCCCGGCGACATCCTGCGCTACGTCTTCTTCCACAGCCTCGCCCTCGCCTGTCTCGTGGGCGTGCTGGTCTTTCTGCAGGCCTACGTCTTCCCGTGGATGATTCCAGGCCTTTAGTTCAAGGGGATTTGACTCGCCGTCCCGGAAGGCGAAAATAGGGCGAACGTGTCCGCCTTCTCTCCCCGCAAAAAAATCCTCGAGGACCTTCTCGCCGAAAAAAGGCTATTGGGCGCTTCGTCTGTTTTCGATGTACCTCTGGAGCCCGATGGCCGGGTGAGTGGGGTCTCTCTCTGGAACGTCATTTTGGGCCAGGGTTTCCGAAAAGGGAGCGTCGGCGAGATCGTGGGGAAGGCCTCCTCCGGCCGCACCGCTTTGGCCCTCGCCATCGCCGCCCAGGTTTCGCGGGAAGATCTTGTGGCCTGGGTCGATCCGCTGGATCGCTTGTCTCCAAAGGCCGCGTTGCATGCAGGGGTCGAGTTCAGGAACTTCGTCTGGTTGCGCGGCACCCCGGACAAGGAGCGCGCCCTTGCTGACGCCATCGGCGCCACCCATGCCCTCGCCGCGGCCTCGCTTTTCGACATTGTGATCCTCGACTTCGCCGACCTTCCCGAGCGTCTATTGAAGGCGCTGCCCACGGCGTGGAATGTCCGTCTGCTGCGCGCCTTCGAGTCCACGGAAACGGCGTGCATCGTTCTCACGCGCTCCCATTGGGGAGGCAGCCCCCGCGGTTTGTCGATTCGTTTGAGCGCGGAGAGACGGTTGTTCGCGCAAACCGGGCAGGGGCGTCTGCTCAAGCGAGTGACCCTGTCCGCCACCCAAAGCTGGCCCCGGCTCAAGACTTCGCTCATCCATCTTGAGATAGGGGGGCGCACGGGGGTGCGCGCGCGATGAGTCCGGAGATTTCCCGCCTTTTCGGTTGTGTGGTGGCCAAGGCGGATCAGTTCGCGGCGCAACTGATCCGGCTCTCCCGCGATTTCACTCCGCGATACGAAGTCGAGAAGGGGTCTCTGGCTCTTCTCGACCTGTCGGGTTTGTCTCACCTCTTCCTGAATCCTCACGACCTTGCCGCGTCCCTTCGCACCACGGCTCTGGACTACGGCATCGAAGAGCCGCGCATTGCCCTCGCCACCCGTCTTCAGGCGGCCCGGCGTCTGGCTCTTTTTCGCCCCGGCCTTTCCATCGCTCTTGATGAGAAGGCGGAAGAGGATCTTCTGGGCGC
>CAZFQH010000076.1:9673-12247 GCA_964520805.1 uncultured Acidobacteriota bacterium
CCGTGAAAGCCTCGACCTTGACGATCGCACTCTCGCCCGTTTGCAGACCTGGGGGCTTCGGCAATCGAGCGATCTCGCGAAGCTGCCCGCAAGCGACCTTCGCGCGCGCGGCGGGGTTTCCCTGGTGCGGGCTCATGAATCGTCCTCGGGCCGCGACGACCGTCTGCTCGTTCCGATGGTGGAGAAGCCTTTCGATGGTCTGGGTCTTGATCCCGGCTTCGGCGTCGAGGATCTGTCGCAGCTTGTCTTCCTGATGTTCCGCCTGCTTGACCCGTTGTGCGCCCGACTCAAATCCAGCAGCCGGGCCGCCACCGCATTCGAAGTGACCCTCGCCCTCGAGAACGGAAACTCCGACGTCCGCCTGATCCGCTCGCCTTCTCCTTCCGCGGACCACACCGCCTGGCGAACCCTGGTGCGTCTCCATCTTGAAGGCCGTCCTCCCGCGGCCCCGGTGCTGGCTCTTTCGCTGCGCGCCGAGTCCACCAGCGCCCGCGCGATCCAGTTCTCCTTCACCGGGGCCGGACGCAGCAGCCCGGAGAAGGTGGCGAGCGCTCTCGCCCGGCTTCAGCGTTTTTTCCCGGAGGATCGGATCGGTTCGCCGTATCTGGTGGACACCCACACGCCCGATCAGTTCGTGATGCGTCCTTTCGATCCGGTTCTGGAAGCGAAGTCGAGCGCGCAGCCTCCCCGAAGGGGGAAGAAGACGGCGAAAGAACCGGGCACGTCCGAATCCCGGCCGCCCGCGTCCGCGCTCCGCGCCGTTCGTCCTCCCGCCCACGCGATGGTCCGCGTGGACATGGCGGGCGCCCCGGTTTTCCTTCAGGTCACAGATAGCGACCGGTTCCTCAATATCCGCGGCCGTGTGCAGGCGTGCGCCGGCCCCTATCTCCTCTCCACACAATGGTGGAACGAGGAAACCTTCGCGCGCGAGGAGTGGGATGTGGAGATCACGAACGAGGACGGAACGGCGGCGTATCAGATCTTCAGGGATCCAAGAAACGACACGTGGTACCTCGCCGCGGAGATCGACTGATTTCCCCGGGCCGATTTGCAGGGGAGGCCTCCGGCAAGCCCATCCAAGCTGACCCGGCTTTCGCAGGAAGCAGGCATTGGGCTCTCACCCCTCCGCAATTACTACGATGTCCTGGTGGAAACGTTCGTTGGCTACTTCAGTGCTCAATTACCTCGGTGAACTCGGCGATCACGCGGACGGAATCCTCATCCTCGGCGGTGAGTTCAATCGCTTGGTACGCTGGGTTGAGAGGCTTGAGCGTGATCCGGGTGTGCCGCCATGTCCCGTCTTCGGCCTCTACCTTTTCGCTCTCGTAGCGCTTCACGGTGAACCGCTCGCCGGTGTCGGGATCCTTGCGGTCCGTGAGTTCGACGAGCACGTTGCGCCCGCGCCGTGAACCCACGACGGGCCCCTCAAACAGGCAGTAGGCGCCGTCCGGAATCCGGGGCTCCATCGACCGGCCGCGAACCTGGGCCACGAACATGCCTCGGCTCAACTTCCGTCCCTTGACCTGAATCCAGTCGGAAGACTCCATCCGCTCGCCGAAGTCCCCGGCCGCTATTGCAAACGGGAGCACGGGAACGCAGGTTGCGAATTTCTCGTCGGGCCGCGGCCGAACCAGGCGCAGAGTCCCCCGGGGGCCGCCCTTTTGCTCATCGGCTCGTTCAAACCATGATCGATCGGCGGCAATCGCCTCCCGCCGGACTACATCGCCGAGGTAGCCCGCCAGTTTCTTGAAATGCCTAACCATGGCTCCCGGGTCATACAGATCGATCACCGCGATCTCGATCACCTCGTAATCGTTGTTTCGGAGCCAGCCGCGAATCAGGGCATCGTGCGCGGCGGTGGCGACATTGCCATGCAGGCTGCCGCTCAGGCCATCGAGATAGATGCAGATTCCTTCATGCTCTCCATGATGCGGCGCCCTGTAGATGATGTCGGGCGTCGTCGTACCGATCGTCGGATCGAGCCGGATCTGGACTCCGCGCAGGCCTTCCTCAAACCCCGCGGCTAGAAGAAGGTGGCGCAGGCGGCGCTCGGCCTCATTGACCGGGTGAGAGCCTTCAACTGGCGGAGCCGATGGCTGCTTGGGGGGTATGTCGTGGGATGCGGCAAGCCGGCCACCCCACGCCTCAAGCCGCTCACTCGCGAGGTTGCGGTCCAACTGCGCGTGGTAGAAACCGTTGCGGAACGTCTGGAGACAGTCCACGCATGAGGTCGCGCAGAGGGAAGGACAGTCGTGCACAACCTCCCGCGCTGCCTTGACGATCTCGTCGAATCGTTCGCAGATCTGGTCGATCAACCCTGAACCGCCGGGCATGGGATCCCACAAGAGACCGTCAACCTCGTCGCGATCGACGTGCCCGACGACCAGTACCTGGAGATCATCCATGTGCATGTCGAGCACATTCGCAGCCGCAAACCGAAGCGCTTCCAGAACGCTGTAGGCCGTCTTCTGATTCGGACAGGCGGGAAGGGACAGCGCATCCGCAACAACGTCGGCGTAGAAGCCCAGAGGCTCGACCTCGCGGCCGCAGCGCTCCTTGTGGCCCTCCTTGAAT